>JAKPTX010000219.1 GCA_029570835.1 Bacteroidota bacterium | reverse complement strand
GTTAAATCCACCGGAAAAGTCACTCCTCTCCCCAAACCAACCACCCCCCCCAAAGCCACACTTCCATCCCAAATTGCTCCTCCACTACTCACGATACTACTGACTGGAGATGAGGTAATTGCCCTTATTGACACCATTAGCGGATAGTTAGAACCATTCCTAAACCGCACATGCATTTCCTCAATTTCACCACCTCCATTTGGATCTTCTGCCTTGACAACAAATTTCATTTTTCGGTTTTCGTGAAAAATTGACTGACAAGTATGATTACCAGAAGTACCCAATCCCACCATATTTTCCATTGGAACAATCGTCCCCACATCATTTTCTAAAATCAAATTTTGACCGGGAGGATCATTGTCAAAAACTGGCGGAGCATCAATTGAAAAAGTAGCATAATCATTACCCGAGCAAGATCTCCAATCAGTACAAGTCAACGAGCCTCCATTCTGAGAACAATTTGGATTGCCGGAACACTTTACAAAATTTCCATTTAAATCATTTGGAACATCACAGTGAACATAATAATTTCCCGGAGGCGCATGAACTGTATAACTTGAATTTACTGTTGAAGAATTTGTTGAATTTACGTGAGCATTGGTTAAATCATAATATACATAACCTCCGCCAGAAGTCACCTGATCCGCCACCAAACCATTATTTCCACCATAATCATAAGTGACTCCGCCAGTAATCGTAGTAAAACTCAAATTTTCAATAAAAGACCTAACCACATCACTCCCAGGATTAATGTTGGCATCTCCGGTCGTGGTAATGGTTACCCCCCCAGTCTGAGTTCCCACCGGATTACTTACCGTCACCGAGCAGGTTTTTGGGGTAACCAACAGGGAAGTCGTTCCAATATATTTTGTATGACCAATATCACGATTGCATCCCCAACTATAGGCATCACTTTTAATCGTATTTCCCAAACTTGGCTGATGACTAGCTACATTTAAATTCGCCTGCCAAGTACCCCCACCTTGATTAGTCGCACCGTACAATGCAACATCATCTTTATTGTTGTACAAATTCCAGGTCTGAAACTGAAGATGTTCCACTCCAGCATTACAACCAGTCGCCCTCACCCATACTGTTCCTGTTGTCTGCGGTGTTTCTATATATTGAGAGCTTATTGTTGAAGAACAATTCGTCAAATTTTCATCAATCGGACAATTCCCACTACAATTTCTAAGCTGTCCACACTGCAAACTGCAAAACTCTCCCTCTACACAAAAATTTCTTGTCTCCGAATTCTTTGTCCTCGAATCATTATTACTCTGAATCAACCAAGTAACATATGAGTCTCCAACGCTCGGTGTCCAAGAATAGTTTGTTGTCGAAGTATTTGTATCAGCCCATACATAGTCACAACTTATCTGATTACTACTTACACAAACCGAATATTTATTCGTATTTGGACATCCCTCACCCCAATCACTAATCGCATTCCAATCCAAATTAACTGCACTTCCAGTATTAACAATCGTTCCATTCACTGGTGATACCAACGCAGGCGCATCCGGATCACTCTCAGAACAACACGCCGGCGTCGCAGGACACCAATGCGAATTTCCACAACCGTCATACACACTATACCCAGCAACACCACAATCCGAAGTACACAAAGGATTCGGCCAATTTGGTGTACAACAAGTATTCGACCAAGCCACTTGCCCTGGTTTACATCCACCCGTACAACCACATTCACCAATAATAGAGTCACAACTACAAGTGTCTTCACCATTACAAACATCATACTTATATACACATGTACTTCCATCACTACAACCAAGATCACCAGGACCAGTACAAGTTTCACCATTAGTACAGGCATAGTGATGATAAATTGAATCACATGTAGTACAAGTTCCCTGACATGCTGCTTTAACCAACTTTACCCCCATTCCCCAAAAAACAACAATAACAATAATTGATAAAACAACTTTTTTCATCTTTTCAAAAAATCAAAACTGGACTTATTTTTGTTTGAACAAAAACTAGGCCACTTAAATAATTCTCCATCTCTCCTCCATCCTTTTTTTCTACAGAGGCAGAACAAAACAATAGATTCCAATAGATTCTTTTTGCCAAGAGATCCCGCTCACTATTTACTTTATTTTCATCAATAGACACTAGCATCGTTTTTGATTTTCCCTTTTGCTCACATTTATAAAAAATACCGCTTTCTCCCATTTTATAAAATCCGATTCCTAGGTCTGCAAATCTAATTTTCCATCCTTTAGCTAAATCAGAACTAATATTGAATCTATTAGAAATATTTTCCAGATGATTGTTTAGAATAAATGGATTCACCCACAACCACCCAATAGATTTTTCAGGCCTTGGACTAATTTTGGTAAACATCGACGGATAAACAAAGCGATTAATTATAAAAATACAAAAAAAAATAAACACTAACAATGCCAATATTATCAAAACTATTTTTTTCATTCTCTACATAACATCCTATCACAAAACACATATTCACCAAAACTCCAAATATAAGTTGGGAAATTTTTTTATTTGTCCACAAGAATAACTTCAGATTATCATCGTCTTAACGTAGTTTCTACTGAAGTTCTACCTTCATATATCGATAAAATAGGATTTTTACCTGCTCCAAATGCAAACATAACCTCAGCACCAAAACTTTTGTATAAAGCCCTATACAACCCACCACCAATACCAAGATTTATACAATTCAGATTTGTTGAAGTTATACCATCATACGAAACCAATCTACCATCAACAACCTCAACATCATTTAAATGCGATTCATCCCAAATAAAATCAACACCCTTATTAACTTCCCAATCCTGACCATTAATACTAACCACCACCGGAGTGCCATTTTTTAAATCCAACTTAATCTGATCTTCACTCACTCCCTTGATCATTGCCACGGTTCTAATTAATGCGGCTTGCATCATATCTCTTCCATCAGAAATTTGAGCAATATCAAGAGCATATTTATTTGTACCATCTATTAAATTCTGATTAAAAGGACCTGGAAAGGTTGCCATATTCTCAGAAAACGCATACATACATTGATTTGTGTCAATACCATTAGCCTCAACATCAAAATCGCCCATTTCGGCAAACAATCTGATTGGAATCATTGTTTTTGTCGATTGATCCGTCAATGAGTAATACTCTGTGTTTTCGTTTTCCAAATTTGACCCAGTAAAATATTTTGCAAAGCCTATCTCATTCCCTTCTTTGTCATAAATATACAAAGTTGTTCTTTCAAAAATTGAAAAAGTTAAATCAACTGTCGGGCGCTCAACAAAAGTCTTTGACTCATGATCATATACCCACTTAAGTGGATAACAAAAATTAGACACCAAAAAGGGCAGACATAAGGTGTAAACTTGGAATATCATGCCCAAACGAAAACACTTTTCCGCCAGTCAAAAAGCGCAAATTACGCTGGAAATCCTGAAAGAAGAAAAGACGGTC
>JAKPTX010000207.1 GCA_029570835.1 Bacteroidota bacterium | reverse complement strand
TATTATTGGTGATATTGTTTTTTTTTCAGTTTCGTTTTGATGTTTTTTTACAAAATCTCTATTTTTTGTTTTTTTTGTGAGATATTCGTTAATATAGTCTAATGGATGTTCAATTAATCTTATTTTTCCATCTGGTAATTGAGGATCGTATCCCATTTTTTTAGCTCTTTCTTTGGCTTCATCTTCAGGAACTTCTAATTCATCTTGAAAAGTTTCAACGGCATCTTCATAACTAGTATCAGGATCGGCAATCGTGTCTGACGCACCCAATGCTTTACTCATATCGGATTCCGCCCAATATTTAAGTGTTTTATTGGCATTCGTTACTCCACCTAATATTCCAAAAGATCCCATTTGTCCCATAGTTGCCGTAGTAACCTCATCGGATGTCTTTTTAGATTTTACATATGCATTAGGATTACCTGGCTCGTCACTATGTTTAATGTTTCCATCTTCGTCAACAATCTCATCGACTTCAATTTCTGGAGTTACTTCTTCCTCCGCTTTTTCAGGTAATTTTGAGAAATTGGTTTTATCTGAAAACTCTTTTGCCATCTTCTTCCATTTCGGAGATTTTTCCGCTTTATGGTAGAAATATCTTTGTTGTTTCTTTGATTTAAACGCTTCGTCGATAATTTGTTCAACTAATTTATCCATTATTATAGTTTTTATATAAATATCTAATCATACGAAAGATGTTGAATGATATTTATGAAATATGAATAACCAAATTGTTCTATTTATAAAAACTACTGAATTATAAGATAAAATGGCCTTTACAGCAAGAGCAGAAACATATGCTAGAGGATCTTCCCTCACATCACCATTTAATTTTACCATAAATAAAGCAACTTCTGTTGCTGATGGTGATATTATGTTTATGTATTTGGCAACATATGTCGCAACACCACCAACTGTCGATAGTGTTCCAAGTGGCTGGGAGTTTATCTGTAGTGCTGCAACTAGTAGAAGTAGTTGGTTTCTTTATTATAAAATCGCTTCAGGGGAAGGTACTAACTATACTTGGTCATTAAATAAATCTTGTAGGTACTATGCTCTTAATATTGCATATACTTCTGGCGATTTTGATGTCACTAGCATTTCTGATATAACCGCCATTTCTAATACATTATATGCCACGGCTGGCACAGTAGTTAGAGCAGCTTCAATGAATGTGCCAGATCTGAATTCTCCTTTGGTGTATTTTGGTGCGGTTTACAGCAAAACAGTTTGTACATTTACTAAACCTTCTGTTCCAACAACAGATTGGGTAGAGGATGCGGATCAGGGGCACACCACTCCTGACATATCACTAACCAATGGCTCGATGATTTGGAGTAGTAATGGAGACACGGGCGATATGGACATTACTTGCTCGGCATCAATCACAACTCAAAAACACGCTTTTGCAATTGCATTAAAACCGTCGCTGCCTCCATCACCATCAGTAACACCAAGTATATCATTCTCTCAGACTCCAACCATAACGCCAAGTGTTTCATTTTCACAAACGCCTTCTATAACGCCTAGTATTTCATTCTCGCAAAGCCCATCAATTACTCCAAGTATTTCGTTTTCACAATCACCTTCTATAACTCCGAGTATTTCGTTTTCACAATCACCTTCTATAACTCCAAGTA
>JAKPTX010000202.1 GCA_029570835.1 Bacteroidota bacterium | reverse complement strand
ATAAAAAACACCACATCTTCAAAACAGATGCCCCGAGACGACTTAAGCGCGACGCTCTTTTCCGTGTTCCAGTTTAGGCTTTTCATGATTCTATATTAGCACATTGTGTGCATTTTGGAAACATTATTTTTAGGCCAACGTTTGAAATAAGGGGCGGATAGGCCACAGGCCTAGACGTCCCGCTTGATTGATTGGTTAGAGCTTATTTGCGCTATTAATAATGCATGATCGGAAATGGGGTTCAAATCTTTAGGGCCTGCAATAATATGACAACCATGCCTACAAGTATATGTTGCAGATATTTTCGCCAAGATAGGGCTTCCCAAAGCATGATCTAAGCACGAAACATTTTCCCCGTTATGGGAAATATAGCTCCATCCTCCACTTGGTTGGGGGATTTGCCAACCTTCTTTCTGTAGCAGATTGAGAGCTTTTCCTCCTGGTGTCTTTGGAACAACAGGGTTACAATTAAAATCTCCAATAAATACAATGTTTCTGGATACTGTGCTTCTGATTATTTCCAATAATTGTGACCAGTACAATTTTAGCTCTTGGGCTTTTTTGTAAAATGGAACTCGAAGACCTACGATTTCAATATCAAGTAGTGGCATTATTATATGAAGGAAATTTGTTTTTGAAGATTCAGAGCATGAAGGCGGTATTAAATCTCCTACTTCATGCTCTGATTTTGAAGCTATTAATACTTGGTTTTGACGATTCATCTTTTTAGAGACTGAAATATAGGTATATCCACTTTTTTCTAGACTCTGTTTAAAAGAGTCTCTTTCCTCGCCATCAACAAACTCATTAAGTACAACCAGATCCGGAGAAATATCAGTGATTACCGAAATCACGGCATCAGGGATTCTTTTTAATAGAATCCGATGATTGAGGTTCCATGAAAGTATTTTCATTTTAACATGACGTTCAACCAAAATAGGAATTCCTTTGGCCGTCCAAAACTCAGGACTGATAAATCCACTTGACATGCCGCCATGCTGGAATCTATCCAGAAGAAAGTGCCCCTGGTAAGTTAATGGATGTCCCGTTGCTTTCTTGTATGTTTCTTCGATTAATATTTGTAATTCTTCTATACTACATGGCATATCAGTATCTTTTAAAAGTTCTTTCATTTCACGCCAAAGATACGGATCACCTCTCAAACCCCACTGACTTGGTTCATCGTTAAATATTTCAGATACTTTCACAATTCAAAGCTCTAACGCAAAGGTCAGCCGCCGCTGGAAGCAGTCGGCTGCAGTGATTCGTTATGTGTTTCTTCAGTCTTTTTTAGGTTGATATAATTTTCTATTCGCTTGTTTCTTGACTTAATAAAACTCATTACTCCTTTTTTATATAATAGATATTGGCTAATATCGGAAAATGATGGATAAGTTTTAAAGCCATCAAATGGCAAATAAAATTTAATATTACTCTTTTCATCAATCAAATCATCCAATAAAAAGAAATGGATGTAGCCCATAAAATTGCCAAATAAATCGAAGAAGTTTTTGTATTTCGATAAAGTGGCGTAAAGCGGATTATTTTGACCCAAGTAAAAGAGACGAATACATTCTAAGGTTAAGTCGAATCTATCATCAATTAAGCTACTTACTCCACGTGCTTGATTGATTGTATGATTGCCGTCAATTCTGTTATTCGGAAAAACGATATAAGCTCCAATGGTAGAACCTGCATCAAAGAGTTCATTTACCTCGCTTGGAATCTGCTGTAT
>JAKPTX010000187.1 GCA_029570835.1 Bacteroidota bacterium | reverse complement strand
TCGGCGCTTACACGAAAAAGCAAGTAGATATTCGTTACCGCAGTCCTTGCATCTGACACGGGCAAAGCCGTGGCTCAAATCGCCGCAGTCAAGGTAACGGCAGATCACTTTCTCAACATAGGGCCGCCAGAAGCCGTAATCCCTTGAGAAATTGTCATCATAGACCTGCATCAAGGTTTCAAAATAGTCCTCTACACAATGGTAATAGTCAGAGTCTTGCGGGTGACGTGGCCGGTATTCGGCTGATGGCAAAGACATGTCTTCCTCGCTTTGGACGAATCAATGCGTCCAGAAGCATAAAGACATAGTAGAACGAACGTTCTATTGTCAAGGCATGATTTGGAGATCTTTAAATATTTTCAGGATTAACCTGTTCCCGACGTTCGACAGTTGTAATAATGTGCAACATTGCCGGACGTTTTCAAGCTTTATCTATCTTTTGAGAAGTACCTGCCTGCCAGCATTATGGGCAGGGGTGCCAACTGAGTTGGCAGAAGTGTAAATTAGCGATTGTAAGATTGCATAAGAAAGGGAATATCATTTTTGTTGAGTACAGGAAGTCATGCGTAACACTCACTCATCACAACATGAACCCTGCAAAAGCACACCCTTTCATCCCGTATTCATTGATGCAAGCTATCTGGCAAACCCTCTTGGGAACCATTCCTGACCTTCCCCTCCCCCATATATTCCTCGCTGAAGATCTCTTTCCCTGAACGACCTGGGAAGGTTTTTCATTAAGATATCTTGCTATTTCATGCCTGCGATTACATTCATCTAATTATTGTTGATTTCTAACCGCTTCAAGTAAATGCGCGTTTTACAGACCCTCGCTTTGATGGTTCTGATTTTCTTGACATAGAAGACCGCGTTTCCTATACTTACCCACACAACAAGAAAATTCTTTCTAAAGAATGTCAAAAGGAAATTGAATATAATGAATGAATTTGAATCCGTGTCAATATGGCATAAACAAACTGTGCTTGAAGAATTAAGCGCGAAATTAATCAAAAGAGGATTTACCCCGGTAATTTTAAATACTGCAGATGCGATTAAAGAATTCATTAGCAAGACCATACCGGTAAACGCGACTGTCGGACTGGGAGGATCTGTTACACTAAGGGAAACTGGAATTGATGTTTTGCTTAAATCAAGGGGTAATATTGTATTTGATCACTGGGACAGCAGCAAGAGCTTTGAAGAGAATCTTGATACGAGGAGGAAGCAGCTCACATCCGACTATTTTTTAACCAGCATTAACGCTGTCACAACAGATGGCGAGCTTGTAAATATTGATGGAGCCGGCAACAGGGTGGCTGCAATGATTTTCGGACCCAAGCATGTTATAGCTATCGTCGGATACAACAAGATAGCAAGCAACATGGATGAAGCCATTTGGCGGACAAAAAATATTGCTTCAGCGAAAAACTGCAAGAGGCTGGGACTGAGTACCCCTTGCGCTAAAACAGGATTCTGCACGGACTGCAAACCACCAGTTTCAATTTGCAGGATTACAACCATAATTGATTATAAACCGATGCTGACTGACTTTACGATAATATTGACTCCACTAGAGCTTGGTTATTAATTTATAGAAAGGTGAGTCCAATTCAAAACAAGAATTGCCGGAAGTCCTCCCTCCCCAATATATTCATTACCGATGATCTCTCTCCCTGAACGACTATGGAAGGTTTCAGTGGGTGGGGTTAATGTGTTTTGGTGGAAATTGGGGAGGAGTAAATACTATTGTGGATTTTGAAAATTGCTTCCTGAAACAAACAGACCTTCAGGTTTGTTGAATACACAAGACTTTAACCGGTAATAAATACCATTTCCGATCGACAATCAGCTACACTTAGCCGTACATCTTATGGTCAAGATTCCATTGACATACAAAACCACTTTTTCTATAGTGATTTTGAAGTAAAGCACATCCTTATCAACTTAAGGCGATACAGCTTATGAAAAAAGCATTAAATGTCTTTTTTATCTTATTCTTGTTTTCTATAGCATCAATAGCATCAGCTGAAGTCATAGATGTAAATATAAAGGGTGTTGATGATGGAATAAAAACCAGTCGGCAACAAGATTACAAAGAAGCGGTTATGAACGCTAAACTCCAAGCGATTGAACAGGCAGGAGCATCGATTGAATCAATTACGAAAGTGGTAAACTTCCAGTTAAAATATGATGTCGTAGAATCAAAATCAAGCGCAATATTGCTTCCAGGGTTCCAAATTATTGATATTGGATATGTCGCTGATGGAACCTATCAAGTTGTATTAATCGGTAAGCTACAGGTTGGTGAAAAGACTTCTCAAGCAAAAGAAATCAGTAGAGACGGTCGCTTCATCGCTTATGACAATGTCACGGTTCTGGATACGAGGACAAACCTCATGTGGGCGGCGAAAGACAACGGCAGCAACATCAACTGGGCAAACGCCAAGAACTATTGTGAAAATTATCGCGGCGGTGGTTATTCAGGCTGGAGGATGCCGACACAGGATGAACTGGCGGGGTTATATGATCCGGCTGTATCTTATAAATCTGAATGTGGATATTATATTCATTTAACAGAATTGATTCGTGTCTCGTGTACTTGGACATGGGCATCGGATACCCGCGGTGCTGACGCTGCCAACTTCCTTTTTGATTCAGGTCACCGATATTGGAGTGACCGATCAGGTGACGACTCCTATAGAGTTCTACCTGTTCGTTCATCAAAATAGGTTATTTAAGCTTCATTCGGTTCTTGTGTGCTGAATGTGTGCATTAGATGATTATATATGACAACAAAGCTTTCAAACAGTAATATGTTGCTAAAAATAGGTCTTCATTTGATGATTGCCGAAAAGGCATGAAAAGTTTATATGAGTGCAGAAATGATCCATTTTCTATTATAGAACAATAAAGTTTCTAAGGAGTGAACATCTATCATGCGTCGCATTCTAGCATTACTGGTAAGCCTAATTATTATAAATTCGCTGCCATGTGCGTTTGCGCAAAACAATCTCAGTGGTTCATCTGACGCCAAACGCTCGGCACGAGCCCAGCAGAGCAATGACGATTTTGATGCGAATGACCGTGCCTTCTGGAATTCTGTCAAAGATTCAAAAATTCCTGATGAATTAAGGGCATATCTGGAACAGTTTCCGAACGGCATATTTGCTAAGCTTGCGCTTATGCGCCTTAAGGTACTCGAAACAGGGAGCACAGAATCGCAGACTGGCAACATTGCAGTCTCCATGTTGAATTCTAAAGAGATTGGCAGAGACGGTCGTTTTGTAGCCTATGATAACAAGACGGTTTTAGACACCCAGACCAGTTTGATGTGGGCGGCGAACGACAACGGAGCAGATATTGAATGGGCAGACGCCAAAATCTACTGTGAGAGTTACACAGGTGGCGGCTATCGGGGATGGCGAATGCCAACACAGGATGAGCTTATAGGACTGTTTGATGAAACAATAACATATAATTCTAACTGTGAATATGATGTTCATTTAACAAAATTGATCAATCTCTCTTGTTATAGGGTTTGGGCATCTGCCATTCGCACTAAAGGGCTGACTTATGCTATTTTAGGAGACAGGGCTGCCGATTTCAATTTCTATAGCGGCAAATATGACTGGCATAAACCGGAGTGGGGTAATTACTTTCGGGCTTTACCGGTACGTTCTGTCAAGTAGGTTATTCTTTCATTTGTTCGTCCATGATTTTCTTATTAGGGTATAATGTGAAATTTGCCACCTTCCTTTTGTTAATCTGTGATTCCATAAGCAAGAATTCAGAAATTCTTAGCAGATGACTTAAATGCTCAACGATGCTTCCTGAAGTCAAGCGCCCGGTATTTATAAGGATCATGCAAGGTTTCAAGTGATACTCATTAACTTTGTTCATTTCAGATAATATGGGAGGATAATACATTGAGCATAGAAAAAAATGATAAATTTTTAATATTTATTACAAAAATGCAAGATTGTAAAAACTACTTGAAAATGGAGGATTTAAAGGACAAATATTGCTACAAGATATACGCCAGAAATGCTTATGTAGGAATTTGGATAGAAAGAAAAAAATCGTTTATGATTTCTAGATATAAAGTAGGTCCCCATTCATATTTATTCGAAGAATATCACTGGGACACGGGCCCACCATTGGGAACTGTAAAACCTCTTATGTTGATTGAAAAATGTCCATTTCAGATTAAAGAAACAACAGATTACAACGAAGTTGATAAGAAAATATTATTAAATTATCTTGAAAGGTTAGAAGAGAGCAACCCCATTGTTAAAGGGTTCAATTCATTTAAAAACAGAAGGTCATCTGCAATTAATTTTGAAAAAAGATTATCTAAAGGACATAACGATATGATCAAAACCAGAAAGGAGTAAGATGATGGATATTGCAACAATTAAGAATATATTTGAAACACAATTTCAAGGGATTAGAGATAAATTTCAAGACCCTCTCGTATTGGGCATACAGGAGGCACGAAAATCAAATATTATCAAACCAGGAGTTTATGTAATTTGGAACAAGGCTTATGAAGCCCTAAAAGTAGGCAGGAGTTTAACTAATTCGAGAACACGTGCTTTGCAGCACTTGGCTAAATTTACCGGATACAAAGGTGAAAACGCCGAAATCATGTCTTCTTTAGAAAATGATCCAACTACAAAAATTATTCTTTTTAATGTGAAAAATAAAGAAGATTTTCACTGGGTAGCTGCCCTTGAAATTTATTTTGAATTGTCAGTGCAACCAATAATTCGGGCGAAAAGGCTGGCATAGATACGATTTATAATATTTAGGGTGTTTCGAGGTTATATGCCAGCTATTGGAGAACAAATAGATAGAACTGGTCATTGCACAAATAATGTCGGATCACATTGATCCGGTCAAGTAAGAAGTCCTGACAATAGCCGTTTCGGGCACAACAATACTCCGGATGGGGATTTACCATGAATGACAACATGCAATACAATTCAACCATATCGCTTGTGGTAAAAGAAATCGATAGTGAAATTTTTGAAGGCATGGGTGAAATCGGAGAAGATGGCCGTGCCACTGTTTGTGAAATCTCCGCTGATTGTTTGGGCACAGACGAAGGATGCAAAATATTCAACGTGAACATCCGCACAACTGCCGCCACCTCTGAGGAAGCCGGAAAAATCACCGAAAAGCTGTCATGCAATAGCATTCACTATATTCAAGGTATATTTTCTTTAGACTCCAATGAAAAATTGGTTTCAATGACAGTTTTTGATCCCCGTTACGAACCAATAAGCAGTGAGGCGAAGGCATTTTACTCAAAGATATTTAATATGTATGGTCTCGAAAAAGGAAACCAATAAGGAGGGGGTGATGCACATAAACGATTTTGATCAGTAATAGCCCAAAAATTGCTGAACTATAACTTAATATGTGGTATAAAAATTTATAGCAGATCATACAAAGAATACCAAGGAAGTATATTAATTGCTAGCATCATAAAGGGAAAAAGAGATGATAAAAGTCATAATTGGTATTGTGATTGCTGTTATAGGTATTTTGGGTCTCATTGGGACAATTAGCAATTATCAAGACAAAGGTTCTTGGGAGGCAGGTCAGATAATTGGACTAGTTATTTTTGTAATGCTTATAGTTGGCGGTGGGGTGCTTTTTTTGTTCGGTCGAAATAAAGGTAAGGGCGTGGGCAATGATCAGACTAAAGCGGAAAAGTCGCATAGCAAGGCAATGCAAAATGGAGACGACCAAGCTGAACAGGATGAAGTATGCAAGAATCAAAGCTCTGAAAAATTGACAGAGGAGACTCTCAATAAAGCAGAAGGAACCCCTGAGAAAATTCAGAAAAGTAATTATAAGCAAAGTTTTCTGCAAATTTCAAAGATATTATGGAATATTTTAAAGACACTGTCCTTAGCAGTAGCCTTTGTTTTACTTTCCATAGTTAAGATCTTTTTCAGTGATCAGTCATCAAGTAAAGCTAACGCTAAACCTAAACCCATATCAGTTAAATCAAACCCTAAACCACGAAATAAGTTAAGTAAAATATGTATTATGTGTGGAAGATCTGAGAGGACGGGAACGCATGATTTCATAATCTGTGATACCTGTGGGAAGACTTTGTGTGGTAGATGTTTTAATAACTCCAGTTTTTGTACTGACCACAAGCCATGGGGAAAATGGAAGCACGGTCATGAAATAAGTCCAGGTGTTATCAAATATAGATAAGATAAATCGTTCTGCCAGATAGTTCACTGGATAACTTCACATATAAACATTTACAAACGGTAATCATCTATTTTACCCATTGCTCGCAACCAACTCTTTGCAGTTGTAGTCTTAAACTTCCATCAACCTTCGCGCAATTAAAAAGCTAAAACACCTTCCGGCATCTTGACACCTTTGGATTCGATCATTATACGAGGAGTTCCACCCACCCCTCACCCATATATCCGTTACTACAGATCTCTCTCCCCGAACGACCTGGGAAGGTTTCAGTGGCTATTGTTCCGGCTGATTAAAAAGTATAATCAAAAATATTGACACCATCTTCCTTCTTTAAAACTTTCTTGTTCACCGGTTCATCATCAAGACAACTCAAATCAAGCGGTTTTCCCTTTGGCGAAACAACAGGCGTCAATGTCTCGAGAGTTATTTCTGTCTTCAATTCAAGCGGTTTAAACCCCTCATAACTGGTAAGTTCAGCCTCAGAAGTAAAAACTTGAACAACAGTATATTCGATCATCTTTTTGATCACTCTCCAGTTGAGATATTTTAACGAACAATATTCCTTAAAATATTTCCAGTTATCACCCCTATCTGTTTCGGATGACAATTTTTCTTCAACATAGTCAACAAGCTCCAGAACCATATAGTTCCATTCATAACTGTTCATATATGCCCTACTATATGGATTGGTTTTTCTCTTTTTTTCATTGTCCTTCAACATAGTTTTATCCTTTCTTTTATAACGAACCAAGACTTCTTTCGTTTGAATATGTGGCTGGTTGTCAAAAACTTTTTGCTTTGAATATGTTCTATTTAAACAAAAAGAAATTGATGACTTTCTCTTGAATAGGCTTCGCCTAGTCTAAGACCAACATCCATTGATATTAAAGTGTAAGTCCGGAATTTCTACTTTC
>JAKPTX010000275.1 GCA_029570835.1 Bacteroidota bacterium | reverse complement strand
GTTAGAGTTGGATTTTGAGGAACAGGGAAGAATGTAAAGGTTTGTGTTACAGGTAGTGATTGACAATTAGTTACAGCATCATAAGTATAAGCTGTTACTACATAAGTACCGGCTTCTGTAACTGTATAAGTTCCCACTCCATTTGTATTAGGAACTGTTATAGGATCACCACCGTCTTTAGTAACGGTAATCACAAACATTGCGTTTGCAGGAATATCGGAAGTAACGGCTATATTAAGCGTTACATTATTATATAGACATGGTTCAGTTATTCCCTCACCGGTAATATTCATTGTAGCAACCGGAACAGGATTAACGGTAACAGTTACACTTTTTATAGTAGTACATCCATGTTCATTGGTTACAGTTACTGTATAAATATGGTCACCCACTGTAGTTGGAGTTACATCTATAGATGCAGTAGTTTCACCTGTTGACCATAAATAGGTAAAAGGACCCTCATTCTCATTTGGCATTACCATATCAGCTGGAGGCACTATTGGAAGTGGCAATACAAGTGTTGCAGTCAATGTTGTTGTTTCACCTAAACAGATTGCATGATCAGGAGTCAAATTAAAATTAGGAACTCCCCAAACGGTTACGGTTACTTGATCAGTAAATACACAACCTAATGAATCAGTAACGGTAACGGTGTATACAAATGTTTGATCTACGTATTGATCTGTTGAAACTGGAGTTACTGTTACTTCAGTTCCTTGCAATGTAGAATCACTCCACACAATTTGATATGGAGGGAACGCATTTTCAAAAGTCAAATTAAACGCTATTGATTCTCCACTACAAATTTCTAAAGTTGCGGGAACAGCATTAATAGTAACTGTTGGTGGTGGAGGAAGAATAACCTGAGCAATAGCTGTGCTACTATTGTCACAAAGGTCAGTTAAAGTAACTTGTACATCAATTGTTCCGGTAATTACTGAATCCGCAACGACAGAAAGTGCAACTACTATGTCTGCAGAATCGGTACAATTATCTTCAAAATCAAGATCTTCTAAAATTTGATCTAGGATAGCTTGAGTAACAATATAAGTACAATTCATACCTCTTTCAGCAACATAAGGTTGAGTAGGAGCTGTAAAAGTTGGTGCTTCATTATCTACAACAGTAAATTGATGGTAGAAAGGTGCACTTGCATTTCCGCAGTGATCTTTTACTACATAATATCTCTTTAAAATAATGTTACAATCAGTTCCTTCTCTAACAACGCTATCTGCTTGAGCAGTGAAGAAAGTTCCGTTTGCGGGATCAGTACAATTATCTGCAAAAGTAAAGCCTGCAGCAACTAAACCGTCTGCGGTAAGAGCTGCTGGAAGTAGATCTTCTGAGCAACCTGTAATTGGGGTAGCTACTATAAATCCTGGAGTAACTGTTGGTGCTACATGATCTTCAGCTGTAATAGTTCCTGTTGCAGTATTGGTACATCCTTTTTCATCAGTTACGGTAACTGAGAAAGGATAAGTTTTATCACACTCGGTGTCAATAGTAACCACTCCGTTTTGAGCACCGGTCCATTCATAAGTTAATGTACCAACATAAGAAGTCGGTGTAACTGTTACAACAACATCCTCAGTATGGTTATAAGGACAAGTTGTATTTGCATAAGTTAATGTCAACTCAGGAATAGGATTAGAGGTTGCTGTAATAGTAACCAATTCACTATCGCAATCCTCTGATCGTGCTAATATATAATATGTATAAACAGTAACCACATTATCATCGTTTGCCAAATCAACAGTATAGTTAGTACCTCTATGTACTTCTGTCGTCATGGCTGCATCAGCGTACCAAATATAGGTAACATTATCTTCCACATTGGTAACTGTGAAAGTAACCTCTCCGGGTCCGCATCTTTCAACATCAGCTACAACGGGTGCCGGTGGAAGAGGATGTACTGTTAATATTAATGTATCCACTCTAGCAACAGCAGGACCGTAGCATGGTTCAGGTTGAATGTATGAAGGAACGATATAAGTAGTTGTTACGGAATTTGGCCAGGTAGCAGTATTATCAAAATAGGTATAAGGTGTTCCATTGGGTTGAACTCCGAAAGAGTAGATTTCACCTGCACAGATTTCATCTTCTACTTTACCTCTATCCATAGGATCTAGAGTAAACTCAGCAATAATTCCGGAAACTCCTGATTGGTGTCCACCATAGTATTGATCTTGTTGAGTTGGGATATAATAATGTTCAATGGTAGTTCCCCCTGTTCTTTGATAAAGGGTGAATTTAATTTCATAATCTCCTCCATAAAAGTAGGGTCCATTCCATTTAATTTTCATACGCATTCCATTGGTTTGACTAACATATTCCAAGAAATGAAGATAGAAAAAGTTATAGCTTTGGAAATTAGGAATATTGAAATAACCTCTTGCAACATTTCCCTGATAAGCAATTGCTCCGGGAAAATCCGCATAAACCGGATTATTCAAATATTGAGCTGCGTACTGATTACCAACTCCGGATCTTGCATTATCTCCACCCAGTACATTAGGTTGTGGAGAGGGTCCACCAACCCATCCGTACTCTACAGTGTTAATCTGAAATGTAACTTCGGCATATTGTGACAATTTCGCAAGATCAGTACTATTATCCAACAACACACCATTTCTGCGAATCTCCCATCCTAATGACCATTTGGTATCTCCTGGAAGATTACAATCGTTTCTAAAGTGGAAGTAATAATAATGTGTTTCTTGCCAAGCCGGTGCAGTCAACGAGTATTCCTCATAGTCAAGGACGGTATTTTCGGTCCCGTTTACTACCCAGAAGCAACATTCTTGTTCTTGAGCGTATGTCCAGCTATTGAACAACGCTACGATGCTTATAAAGCATAAGAGTAAAACTTTTTTCATAAGGTTTGAATTTATTTGATTATTATATTCTTTTTTCATTTCAAATTCAATTTTTGCAATATATAATGCGTAGCAATCTAATCATTACTATTCATCGTGCAAAGATACATCATTTTTTAATATACAACTCTTAATTTTTATTTTTTTTTCATTTTTTTTATTTTTCCCTCAAACAGACATTATTTGAATGAGAAATTTTATTAAAAACTTCGTTACTTACTTCTTATATACGCTTTATAACTGTTTATGTTACATAAATTTACAAAAAAACAGATCTGTTCGATAATTTTTCTTTTCTCGAAAAAATCAGATCAATTTTGCTGATTTTCAACGATTTTAAATCCGGTTTTAATTTGGTTTTAAAAAAAATTATACTTTTGCAAAGGGAAAAAATGGATAAAAAAAGGAAAAAAATATGATTAAAATTGCAATTATTGGGACCGGATATGTGGGGTTAGTAACCGGTGCTTGTTTGGCTGATGTTGGATTCGACGTTGTTTGTGTTGACGTAGATCACGACAAAATTGAGCAGCTTAAGAAGGGGATATCTCCTATTTATGAACCCGGATTAGAAGAGATTCTCACCCGGACTATTCAAAGAGAAAAACTTAAATTCAGTACTGATATTGTTTCCGTGCTCCCTGAAGTAGATGTTCTTTTTTCTGCTGTTGGAACTCCTCCCGGAGCGGATGGTAGTGCCGATTTACAATATGTGCTTACTGTTGCCGAAACCATCGGAAAACATATGAATCGCTATTTATTGGTCATTACCAAGAGTACGGTTCCTGTTGGTACAGCACAATTGGTAAAGAAAACAATCCAAAAAGAGTTGGATCAACGCGGTGTTGATGTTGATTTTGATATTGCTTCCAATCCTGAATTTTTAAAAGAAGGAAATGCAATTCAGGACTTTATGCGTCCTGACCGAATCGTAGTTGGGGTTGAAAATGAGCGTGCACGCTCCTATTTTGAAAAAATATACAAGCCTTTTGTGTTGAATGGTCACCCCGTTATTTTTACGGATATTGCTTCAGCAGAGATGATCAAATATGCTGCCAACGCCATGTTGGCCACCCGAATCAGTTTTATGAATGAGATGGCTAATCTTTGCGAATTGGTAGGTGCTGACATCTCTATGGTTCGTGAGGGGATTGGAAGTGACTCACGCATTGGGAAGAAGTTTTTGTATGCCGGCATTGGCTACGGAGGATCCTGTTTCCCCAAAGATGTGAAGGCCATTATTCAAACCGCTGATCAGCATGGGTATTCTCTTGAATTGGTCAAAGCTGTCGAAAAAATTAATGATCGTCAAAAGTTAGTGCTTTTCAATAAGTTATACCGTTATTACGATGGAGATTTGAAAGGAAAAAAAGTCGCTATGTTGGGATTATCTTTCAAACCCAATACCGATGATTTACGGGAGGCACCCTCTTTGGTTTTGATTGAAGAGCTACTCAAGCATGGGGCTCAGGTACAGGTATATGATCCGATTGCCATGCCTAAGGCTAAACTCCAGTTAGGGGACCGTGTTTCCTACATGAATTCCATTGAAGAAACTATTCGAGATAGTGAAGCTCTATTATTGGTAACGGAATGGGCACAGTTTCGCACCCTTTCTCCCAACACACTCACCCAACTCATGAAGCATCCGTTGCTTCTGGATGGGCGTAATATTTACGATCCAGAAGAGATGAAAAATGGAGGCGTAATCTACTTCGGTATAGGTAAATAGAATATTAAAAGGAGTGTCATGAGTAAAGGAAATATCTTGGTTACCGGCGGAGAAGGTCAATTGGGGAAATGCCTGAAAGATTGGGTTACAAAGTATGACTCTCTGTACACTTTTTATTTTACCGATATTAATGAGTTGGACATCACGTCTAAGTCAGCAATTTACCACTATTGTGCTGAGCATCAAATAGAATACATTATCAATTGTGCGGGTTATACGGCGGTTGATTTAGCTGAAACCGAAGTTGAGGCTGCTTACTTACTCAACCGGGATGCCGTTCAGTTCCTGGCAGAAGTATCGCATCAACTGGGCATCTTTTTAGTTCATATTTCGACTGACTTTGTTTTTGATGAGGAGGGTCGAACTACGCCTTTTGTGGAAGATGATCAACCATCCCCTCTTTCTATTTATGGAAAATCAAAATTAGGGGGGGAGGAACTTCTTCGCGGTTCGGGCGCCCATGGCGTCATTATTCGTACCGCCTGGCTCTACTCTGAGTATGGGCACAACTTTGTCAAAACAATGCTTCGATTAGGTTCTGAACGATCTCAAATTCAGGTTGTTGCCGACCAATTGGGGAGTCCAACCTACGCCGGAGATCTGGCTGAAATAATCATGCAGATCATAACTCAGCGGTCATCTCTTTCAGGAGTTACTCTATTTCATTATTCACACTCCGGATCCTGTAGTTGGTATCAATTTGCAGAAGCTGTAATGCGTTTCGCTCAACTCCCTTGTGATGTAGTACCCATCCCCTCCGACTCCTATCCTACTCCTGCCAAACGACCTCACTATTCTGTATTATCGAAAGAGAAAATTGAAAAATTTTTGTCCATTTCCATTCCCGATTGGGAGGAAAGGCTGGAAAATATTTTAAAAAATAAAATTATTAAGCTCTCATAATCAGATATTTAGAGAAAATAAAATAATTTTTAAAGAGTTAGGCATCTTATATAAAAAAAAGGTGTATCTTTGCAAACTCAAAATTGAGGTAATTTTGGTATGCTCTTTTTTTAGGATATTAGCCGTTGTAGCTCAGTGGTAGAGCACTTCCTTGGTAAGGAAGGGGTCACGAGTTCAACTCTCGTCAATGGCTCAAACTTATTGTATTAACATTATAAAAAAAC
>JAKPTX010000154.1 GCA_029570835.1 Bacteroidota bacterium | reverse complement strand
TTCAATGTCAACTGCTTTTTTTTAACCTGGATTTTCTCTTTGTAAAAAATATCTCGGTGACCTCGGTGCTCTCAGTGCTCTCAGTGTTCTCGGTGGCTAAAAAATGAATTGTAAGTATTTTCTCGGTGACCTCGGTGTTTTCAGTGTTCTCGGTGGCTAAAAAATGAATTGTAAGTATTTTCTCGGTGACCTCGGTGCTCTCGGTGTTCTCGGTGGCTAAAAAATGAAAAAGCAGCCGTCACAATTCCGTGCCCATCAAACAAAATATTTTACTTGACAGAAACTGATTTTTGATTATGTAATATATATATTGATTATAACGAGGTGCAAGAGGATGAGGAACCCAAAGGTTATCTTCATAGATAATCAGATAGTTATCTTAAATAAGAGGAGAAATATCTATTCTTATTGGCATTTTTTATACACTTCAATTTGGTTTCAACTTAAAAAAAAGGAGTATTTATTATGAAACCCAAAATTTTCTTCACAATAGGAGCTCTTATGCTTCTGTTTTTCTTTACTGCCTGTGATAAAGATGAGGATAATAAACCCCCTGTCAATACGGATATCACAGTTGCCTTGAATAATTACTGGCAGTATCAAACAGACCTTACTTCCCTTATGGAAGAGCATGATGGCACAATGAACAATATTCAAAGTGCTATTCTTAACTTGGGCAGTAAAAAGAAAAATCGTGATGTCTTTACCGATATTGGTGCTTTGGTAGAGGCTTATAATAGCCAATCTAATGCTATAGCCGGTCAATTTGAAGTTCTGGTGCAAGCGGAAAATGCTATTATCCCTTATGGCGAAAGTAAGGGCTTACTCAGCAGCATTGCCAAAGGTGTTTATAACAAAGCCAAAGATGCTGTAGTATCCGGTGGTAAGATGGTTTATTCGGGATGGAATGTTTTAAGCGGAAAGAAAAGTATCCGTCAGGTATTAAATGACCCTAATTCCGGTATACCTTTAATTTCCAGTTGGGCAGAAACAATTCAGGAACGAAATAGTGCCCGGGATGCTAAAATTCGGTATATGATTGAACACTGGAATCCTGTAACTTCTCCTGAAGATTGTAATTATACTATTCCTTACGATGATTTGGCTGGTGCCACTCCTCAAGAAAAAGCTAACACCTATTTGAATATGAGTGATGAAGACCCTGTAAAAATGGGAATGCGGAGAGATGTTATGCTTTGGAGTGATGATGAACGGGAAGCGACTGCGCAAACAGCTAAAGAACTTGGCGAAACAGGTGTAAAAGCTGTTGGGGATGCTTACGGAGGTAATGTTGGAGAATGGACAAATGAAGTTGTCAATCAAATGATGGAAGAAGATCAAACAACTGCTGATTGCGGAACTACGAATATTGATTTTCCCGTTACGGGTGGAAAAACACTGATTATAGTCAAAGCTAATATGCCCGAGGACGATCCTCGGATTGTGGTTGTTATGAATGCACCCCAAAATCTGGAACAACAATTACCCCAAGGAGAATATCATATAATTGCTATTGCAGAGGGCTATATTCGGGGTGTTTATGAATATCTGCAGATTTTTAGGAATCAGGTTACACCGGTTGTAGCTGAATTGCTGAAACTTGCGGAAAACCCCATTATTATTGAAAATTTAGCAGTTGATGAAGGTTGTATAGAGGTAAATCAACCGGTTCATTCCCATATAACTTGCGTAAGCACTATTGGGCAGGAGCTTTCCTTTGGATGGACAGTTTCCGGAGGTTCTTATACGGGGTTTAGTGCTAATGGAACCGAACTGACTTTTACTCCAACTGAAGAAAAAGAATATACTGTAACTGTTGATGTTTCAGATGGCCTCAATAATCATAAAATAAG
>JAKPTX010000152.1 GCA_029570835.1 Bacteroidota bacterium | reverse complement strand
TTTAACGGCTATGACGCACAAACAGTTCGCTGGAGAAGTAGCTTCCAGGTCAACCTGACTATTTCCTATAAGTTCAACAACTACAAGGAAAGAAGAGAACGAGGACGCGACGTGGATTCCATGGAACCGATGATGGACTAGTCTGAAGTAAGAAGTAAGTGTCCTGACATTGAATTTCATATTTCATATTTCATATTTCTTATTTGGTATTTAAAATAAAAGGGGGGCAGGATTTGCGGTGTCTTTTCTGTTAATCTGTCACCCCACTCTGGAATCTTAGACCTTTTGGAGAATTTTATTTCGGATTTCGGAAGTTTTGGTTTATAGAATTATTTAGCTATTTTAGAATATAACTTGCTGATATTCAATTATATCAATTGCCACGTCTCTTTAGTGCGTGGATTGGGATTAACCCCCAGAACCTAAGGGCTTTAGCCCAAATTTATAAGCTAGAAGTTGTAAGGTGAAAATTGGATTTTTAGAGTCACTTATTTTATATAGCGAATAATAAAAATCCGAAATTCGAAATCCGAAATCAATATATCGTTACCGTTCCGCTCACTACTTTTCCTCCTTTTCCTTCGGTTTTGTAGAAGATGACGTAGGTGTAAACGCCGTTCATACAGCCTTCGCCTGTCCAGCCTCGTTCCGGATTTTGAGAGGTAAAGAGCAGATTTCCCCAGCGATTATAAATATAGATGGTGTATTCTTCAATTTTATCAGGATAGGCAAAAATAGGCTTAAACTGATCATTTAATCCGTCTGAATTGGGAGTGAAACTACTGGGAATATAGAGTTCCTGCTCACAACGTTGATAGAAAACCTCAATCTCTGCGGTTTCGTCAAAACAGAGATTGGAGACCAATACCTGATAAACACCGGCATATCTCACTAAATAGGTAGCTTCTGTCGATCCATCTTGCCACAAATAGGTACAGTAAGGTGTTTCCGCCGAAAGAAGCAAATGTTGACCATCACAAAGCGTGGTATCATTGCCCAAATCGACCTCAATAGGATACAAATATCCCAGATAGATCGTATCGCTTACCTGTAAACATTCATCTGTAACGATGACCCAATAATCCCCTTCAGAATCCGCCAAATAGGTGGTATTGGTGGACAAATCTTGCCACAAATAGGTGGCAGGATGGGGTTGCTCCGCGTTCAGGAGCAACGTTGCCAAGGCACATAAAATGGAGTCGTTACCCAGATTCACCGAAGATTGCGGATAGAGTTGAACGTTGATATCATTGAGAGAAACCGTACAACCTAAATTGGTGACAGATACTGAATAAACACCCGCCGTATCAATGACAATCGAAGCAGTTGTATCTCCAGTGGACCACAAATAATGCAGTGCATCAGGCGTTTCCGCAGAAAGCTCGGTTCCTTGGCACAAAATAGTGTCTGTGGAAAATGGAATTACAGGTGGAGGCACCACGACAACAAATGTGGTAGTAGTATCGGGACAAGTATAATGTAAAACCAGTTGAACGGTTAGCGTACCTGCTGTTGTTAAAGGAAAATCTACGGTAGGCGAGTTCGGATATAACGTTCCATCCACAATCCAGTCTATGGCTACAGAATCGGGATTATGAGGTACTTCCAGATGTAGTAGATCCCCGACACAACGGTAAACGGTTGCAGAATCCACAGGACTCAAATTGGAATAAGCAACAGGAGATTCATAATAATTGACTCCTGAGTCATTATTGTGGAAATAGAGAAAATCCATATGTCCGTGATTGTTATTGGGTCTCATATTATAACCGAACTCGTTAATAGTGGCATTAAACCCATTTTCATTCTCCAAGATAAAGAAATCGGGAATCGAATTGTTAAAAAGGCTATATTGCAGATAGTAATAATCCCCGTTTGTGTACGGAAAAGTATCAAAAGCGGTAGATGGAATCAATTCATGATTGATATACATGGTATGAATCCCTTCCGGTTTAACAAAAATAACCAGATCAAGGTAAGTGGAATCGGGGATTTGGGATATACGATGTTGTGTGGTTGGGAAAAGCCATTTTTTTACCATACGGTTGGTTGGTAAAGTATAGTTCATGTTGGCGCGGTATATCCGTTCACTATTTAGTTCCGTCATCCAATTACCGGAACCTGTATAAGTAACATTAGTTATCCTAAAACACTTTGGAGATGTATATTGA
>JAKPTX010000141.1 GCA_029570835.1 Bacteroidota bacterium | reverse complement strand
TGATCAGGCAGCAAACAAAGGATATGAGGTGGGATTTTTTCATTTTTGTTTCTATTACATCAGCGGACTAAACAATCTTGCGAAGGATTCTTTCATTTTCTGTATTTTTGGACGGTTATTCCATTCCTCAAGGGTGATCTCTTTGCAATGTTCTACATCGTCCAAAAACAGTTGTTTCAGGCGAAGTGCAGTTTTTTCATCATAAATAAAGGCATTGGCCTCAAAGTGCATGTCAAAGCTGCGCTCATCAATATTGGCGGAGCCCACAATGGAAAGAAAATCATCGATGACAATGGCTTTGCTGTGCAGCATACCCGCCTGGTATTTGAATACACGGACTCCCGCTTCCAAAACGCCTCCCAGAAAACTCGAAGCACTTAAGTCGGTAAAGTGCACGTCAGACTTTTCGGGGATCATCAGCCAAATTTCGGTGCCACTCAGTGCAGCCATCTGGATACAGCCTTTTACCAACTCATTGGGCATAAAATAGGGCGTATGGATAAATACATACTTTTTCGCTGCCATAATGCTACTGCAGATTCCATGCATAATACTTTTCCAATCCGTGTCAGGACCGGATGCCACCATTTGCATAATGTTTTCATCGAATTTAGCCGGTTCAGGGAAGTATCTCTCATCGCTAATCAGTTCTTTTTTAACAAAATACCAGTCGATTAAAAATAACTTCTGAATTCCATGTACTCCGGCGCCTTCTATTCTTACTACCGTATCTCGCCACTTGCCTAGTTCATCGCCGTAAATGTACCTATCGCCAATATTGACTCCTCCCGTAAAGCCAATTTTTCCGTCGATAACAATCAGTTTCCGGTGATTTCTGTAGTTGACTTTACTTCGTCCCAATCTCAAGCTGAAGGGCAAAAAGGGTTTCACATCCACGCCGGCTTCCTTTAATGTTCGCAAATAGTGTCGGGACAATTTTAAACTGCCAAATGAATCATAGATCATTCTGACACAGACACCCTCTTTGGATTTTTCTATCAACAGTTCCCGAAGTTGATTCGATATGGTGTCATCCTCAAAAATGAAAAATTCCATGTGAATATGATCCTTAGCGTTGCGAATGGCTTCAAACATGGAATCAAAAATATTCTCTCCTTCGGCAAATACCTCAATTTTATTGTGTGTATAGGCATCCGCTTCGCTGTTGTTTTTCAGCATCTTAATGAGTTTTAGGAACTTAATTTCCACTCCGCTGTTAGCCAGTTCTTTAATGTCAATTGAAGCACAAGGACGTTCACTAATCCGCTGGATACTTTTTCTCGAAATCATTTTCCGCTTGCGGTAATCCTGACCTACAATTAAATAGAGAATGAGTCCTATAAATGGAACAAAAATAAGTACAGTCAACCATGCAATTGATTTTAAAGGATTACGATTTTCCAGTATAATCACTGAAGCCGCGGACAATATCAAATATACGTAAAATATAATTAATATGGTTTCCAAAACATTATTCATAGCGCTTATTTTTATGTGGTTATGTCAATCATTATCAAAATTAATTAAAAATTATAAAAATATTACTTAGTGATTGTATGTAGCTGTCTGGCTAAGTAGATTTCCGCGTACTGAGATAACATCATGTTTTTGTAAATTGTTGTATTGTAGATCGCAAAGATATAGTATTCTATAGAATTTCTGAAAGAAATTGTTGTCAAAGCATTAATTCAAAATGTATCAATTATATCGAGGTCGATTTCGTAAAATATCTCACAGCAACTTCAAACTATGCGTATTGATAGGTTGTGTGTGGAAAAAAAACTATTGATTCTCAGAAAGTATATTATTAGGTCAAAAATGTTATAATCAGTACTATTTTCTATTATTGAGTTGGCTTATGCTAAGAAAAAGTCATAAAAATAGTAGAATTGTTTTCGCTTGTATTAATTTCTTTACATATTTCAATAAAAGCTCTGATAGTTTCATCTTGTTCTAATAAATCATCGGAAACAATATTATCTTTAATAGAAGAATCTTTTAAATTATACTTCTCAACTTCTTCAAATACTATTGAAAAATCTCTGTTATTATTTTCTTGTGATTTCATAATTTATTTTATTTATAGAATGACTTTAAGTCCAGTTTGTGCTTCAAGTTGTAATCTTAATGGTGCTAAATTCGTTTGTGTTCCACAATTTGGACAAATGAAGTTATCATCTTTAGGATAAGGAACGGAAGATGTTTCAAGAGGAATCTCTTTTTCAAGATTTAGCTGTATTTGATATTTTGTTGCACATTTAGGACAGACAAAATCTGTATGTGCTGCTTGCGGTTTGACAATTTTAGGAACAGGAATGGACGGTAAATTTGCTTGACTAATTGATTGATAGATCTGTGAACAACAAGTTTCAAAGATTTTATATATACCTGTCAAATCAAAAGTCATTCTGAGAAGAGTATAATATCTTTCAATAGCATCATTTAGATCTATTTCGGCAGTATAGTCAAAAATTTGTAATCTCATTTCATTAAGATCTTTTATTCTAATAGAACGACCATGTGTTAACCAATCAGAATGTTTACATAGTTTAGTTGCAATTTCTTCAGCACGATTTTCTTTATCTATTTGGGTAACTTCTTTTCCTGTTGAACTATGTTTTTCCCAATATTTAAATTTATATTTTGATAACCATTTCGTTACAAGTGTTTTAGAAAAGTTCTGTGCATTTTCAAAGTGTTGTATTTCACCAGGGGAAATATTTTGAAGCATTGGTATATAAGCTGGATTCAGTTTTCCTGTGTCTGAAACTTCTTTTTTAATCTTCTCCAAACCGTCAAGAAATGCATCAGCAGAAAAACGTTTCCCATTACTCACAACTTGAGCATCAATTGGTCCTAATGATGAAGTGTTTCCCATAAGGATTTCATCTCCAGCCATTGAAAAAATCGTTCCCGCACTCTTTGCCATTCCAGGAATGATTATACCAACTTTGTCATGTTTAGAACGGATTAATTCAACCATATCTTCAACAGTTTCAGCTATTCCACCAGGTGTCTCAATAATAACATCAACTTCTCTTGTTTTAATATAGCTTAACTGATCTTTAAAAGGTAATAAATCCGGAGGTAAAATAGAAACGGGAGCATTACCCTTACTGTAATCACTTGCATATACTATAGTATCCCTTCTCCGAATGTCTGAAATTCTCTTTAATTGTTTTTTTCTTTCGGCCGTTATTTGATCGAAAGTCATTCTTTTGTTAATATATTCGGAATAAATACCCATATTCGATTTTTTATATAATAATACACAAGTTCCTAATATTTATCACTAATTTTTTATTCAATATAATTTTAATAGGCTATTATAAGTAGTGTAAGGTCTTATATTTACACCGCAAAGGTAGTATATTTTTTTCAATAAAGCAAAATATTTTTTAATAAAGCAAAATATTTTTTATCACATGAAAAAATAACTATAGTCGGTGTATAATTTATCAAAAAGTAGTAGTATCTGTTCACTTTTATCTCTCCAGTCATTTTTATTGAACTCGTACAATTATTATTTAACTTATTATCAGTTATTTTTTATCGGTTCGAGATCTATAAAGTGACACTTATAACAAAATTTCGGCGGTGTGTTTTTAAACCAGAGTGTTCTGAAGTTTCTGTATGAGTCAGAGTTGAGTACGTCAATCACTTTATTATCAAACACATTGCCGAAATGGAGCTCTTTGGGGAACGGTTTAGCGCAGCAAGGCGGCATATAGCCATCCCAGCTGATGTAAAAGTGGGTCCAGGGGAAGGGACATTTCTGAAAACTATTCTCAGTTCTGAAATTGTTTTCGGATACGATCACTTCAGGCGTTTCAGCGATGACCTTCTCCAGCTCATCAACCACTTTCAGAAATTCTTCCGATTTGTAGAATTCGTAGTAGGACTGATCAATTTCTGTCACCGAAACCAGATTAAAGAGCGTAAAATCCACGTATGGAATCTCAATCTCTTTGGCATATTGCACCAACAGTGGCATGTGCATATAGTTTTCCTTGGTCACAACCATATTCAGCATGAGGTCAGTTTCGCTGTCTTTCGCCATTTTAGAAAGTTCCCGCAGGTTTTTGTCCAAAATATCAAAGTTGGATCTGACCCGGACACTGTTATAGACATCATGAAGTCCGTCAATTGAAATCTGGATGGTATCGATTTTGCCGGTTACACCGCTCACTTTCTCGATAAAGTTAGGCAAAACGGCATTGGTTGATATGGAAATGATAATTCCTTTATTTTTTCCTTTGATATAATCGACCACTTCGCCAATCTCCTCATACAGAAAAGTTTCTCCCATACCGGTCAATCCAATCGAGTCGAGGTAAGGCCATATTTCATCAATAATTTTTTTAGCAGAATCCAGTCCGATATATCCCTTATCCATCTCTTTACCATAGTGATACATCCGCGGACAAGTGGTACACGCCAGATTGCAATGGTTGGTTAATTCGAGCATAATCGTCGACGGATACGCCACTTTTGTCGATTTAATCGCTTTAAAATAGAAATGCCGGATCTTATTATTGATGTACCAGAAGAAATATTTTCCTCCGGGTAAGTTCTTTATTCTCTTGATTGCCTTCTTGAATCTCCTTCTATTCATAGGGTTTTTATTGATATTCATTCAAGCTACAAAGGTATAATAAAATTTCGGATTTCGGACTAAGATTAATTGGATTAAAGGATGAATAGGATTTATTAAATTTAGAATTATTTCGCCTTCCGACTTTCACCTTTCGACTTTTTAAGTTTTTTTTCTTCTTTTTGAAATAAAAATAAAAGGGGGCAGACAAGACTTACCTTTTCGCAATTTCGTTTCCCCACTCTCCATTTCATACCTTTTAGAACATGAGTGATCAATTACGAATTACGAATTACGATTTTACAAGGTAGAAGGTAGAAGGTAGAAGGTAGAAGGAAGAAGGAATTACATTTATTTGAATATCAGAAAGATAGAATTTCAATTAATGACAAAAACTTTCGCCTTTCGCCTTTCGCCTTTCGCCTTTAAACTACTCCAGGTTTTGCTCCAAATGATGGATAATGCCGTCTGACAGACCGATGCGTGGTACTACGATCTTCTTGATATTCGCGGTTTTGCAGATGGTTGAGAAGATTTCCAAGGCGGGAACCACAACGTCAGCGCGGTTAGGATTGAGCTTGAATTGCTCTATCCTTTCGTCGACGGTTAATCCACTGAGCGTATTGTACAGCGCAATCACCTCTTTGTCGCTAAGACATTCGCCCTCTTTCTTTTCCAGCATCTTGTGCACTTTATTGATATTACCACCCGAACCGACAATTCCGACAGGATGATATTTGTTCTTGATTTTTTGGAGATAGTGGATAAAATCCGCCACTTCAGTCATGGAAGTTGCTCCCTTGATCATTCTTACGGTACCCAGCTTAAAGGTGTTGGATTCCGCCCTTTGAAAGTTGTTATAAACAATGATTTCGGTGCTACCACCCCCAACGTCAACGTAGATATAGCTCTCTTTACTGGAAAAAAACCGGTCCACCTCGCCGGCTTCGTAAATCAATTCACCTTCCTCTATACCGTTGATGATTTCGATTTCAATACCGCAATTTTTTTTGATATTTTCAACGATCTTTTTCCCATTTTTAGCCTCTCTCATTGCCGATGTGGCACAAGCTCTGTATCGGTTTACGTTGTAGGCTTTCATGAGTAGAGAAAAACCCTCTATGGCAATAGAAAGCAACTCCTGTTTCTCCTTGCTGATCTCTCCGTTGATAAAAACATCCTCTCCTAATCGGATCGGCACGCGGATTAGTGCAACCTTTTTGAAATCTTTACGTGTTGTATAATCCTCTACGTTTTTTACCAATAAACGAATCGCGTTGGAACCGATGTCGATGGCTCCTAAGGTGGTTATTTTCATTGATTATTTTCTAAGTAGTAGTTATATAATTCGATTTGAGAACGTATTTTTAAGTCGGAACCATCTTGAACATAGCTATTTACACCGTCAATGTCGGTTACTCTTGCTTTGACATTATCGCTCCATTGTATCTTGAATACGTCCTTAAGCGTTTTCTGAATAGATTTGTCTAAAATGGGGATTCCCACTTCCACTCTGCGGTCTAAGTTTCTGGTCATCCAGTCCGCACTCAGGATATAGGTTTTTTCATCCCCTCCATTGCCAAAAATAACCATTCTGGCATGCTCCAGATACTTATCCACAATGCTGATTACCTCAATGTTATCGCTCACACCTTTGAGTTGAGGCACCAAACAACAAGCTCCTCTGATGATCAGCCTGATCTTCACTCCTGCGCGACTCGCTTTATAGAGTAGCTTGATCATCTTTTCATCTGTCAGACTGTTAAATTTGGCGTAGATATAAGCTTTTTTACCTTTCTTAGCTAATTCAATCTCTCTGGCTATATCCCTTTCGAATCTGCTTCTCATAAAGTAGGGAGAAACCACGAGCTGTTTACAAGTAAATTTTCGGTGTGTATTTTCCAGAAAATCAAATACTGCTCTGGCATCTTCGGCAACCTGAGGATTAGCAGTAAAAAGTCCGAAGTCAGAATAGATTTGTGCTGTCTTTTCATTGAAATTCCCTGTTCCAACATAGACATATCCTTTGGTTTGTGATCTTTCACGTCTTTCAACCAAAACCAATTTACTGTGAACCTTTACTCCCTCAATACCAAGAAGAATTTTTACTCCTTCTTTCTGTAACAGAGCAACACTTTCCATGTTTTGCTCTTCATCGAAGCGTGCCATCAACTCGATTAAGACGGTTACTTTTTTACCATTCTTGGCAGCGTTGATGAGCGCATTGAGTACCTTTGAGCGTTCTGCCGTCCGATAAAGCGTGATGAAAATACTCTCCACTTTTTGGTCTATCGCCGCCTCAGAAAGGAACTGTATAAAGTGATGGAAAGTGTGATAGGGGTAGTTGAGCAGAATATCTTTTTCTCTAATCGATTCGAGAATACTGGAATTATGTTTTACCCGACTGGAGTTGATCGGTTTAGGATTTTTACTCTCAAGGGTGGGATCTACTCTCGGGAAGTTCATTAAGTCCTTCATCAGGTGGTAGCGACCGGTTCCATTTACAAATTGATTGGTTTTAAAGCCAAATTTGACAGAGATGATATCCAGGACATCCTTCGGCATATCTTTGTCGTAAATCAGTCGGATGGGCGTTCCATGTTGTCGGAATTCAATGCTTTTTTCAATCTTTTCTACATAGCTCTTCGAAACATCATCGTCGATATTCAATTGCGCATCCCGAAGTATTTTAAAAGCGTGAGCCGTAATAGAGTCGTAGTTAAACATAAAGAAGATATCATCCAGACACAACCTAATAATATCGTCAATGAAGATGATATCTTTTCTCCCTGTTTGAGAGGGGAGTACCACAAAGCGTGGACAAGCGGAGCTGACTGGGATTTCAGCAATAGCGATATTCGAGGTTTTGCCCTTGATCATCTGCACGGCGAGGTAGGTATTCCCATCCTTAAAAAAAGGCAGTTTGGTACTTTTCTTAATCAAAATCGGCACCAAACGAGGCGCGATGATCTCTGAATAGTAGTTTCTGCAGAACTCTTTCTGTTCGCTGTTGAGTTCATACTCATTGACTACAAAAATGCCATGTCCCTGTAATTCCAAAAGGATCTCATCATAAGTGTTCGTGAACTCTTCTTGCAAAACTGCCAACTTCTGGTTTACCAGTTCCAATAAATCTTCGGCAACATAGCCCCCGGTCAGTTTACTCTTTTTAAATTCCTTGAGCGACGCCATTCTGATCAGGTTAGCGACTCTAACCTTCAGAAACTCATCCTGATTGTTGGAAAAAATACCCAGAAATCGCATTCTTTGCAACAAAGGAACTGATTGATCCTTAGCCTCTTGCAATACTCTTTCATTAAAGCTTAACCAGCTTAGTTCTCTATTATTAATCATTCGGCGAAAATAGGTAAATTTCCCATTTGATACATTACGAAGATGTTAAGAAATAGTTACGAATGTTAAATTTAGAAGGTAGAATTACATAAAAGTCGAAAGTCGGAAGTCGGAAGTCGAAAGTTTTTTGAAGGAAAAGTTTTAAGTTATATTCATCGTAATTCGTAATTCGTAATTCGTAATTGATTTCGCCTTCCGCCTTTTTTCTGATTTGCAACAATTATTTCCTCTCAGCATTGATCTCCCCAATTAAGTTCTGCATCGCTTTATCTTCCCGATCCATGGTTATCTCCTTGCCGCTCATGAGTTCGATAAACGCTTTGCCTTGCGCTGTACCGAATCCGTCGGGTAGGGTAGTGGTGGAGTTCAATTTTACAAACTCGTGGGTTTCGTCAGACCAAAAAACTGCTTTAGAAACATGTCCGCTCAATGGAGAAGCACTCATCGAGACCAGATACAGTTTCTTATATCCCTTAAACTCAGGATAATAGATATGATTTCCACTTTCGATCGATTCGAATAGTCTACCCAAGCTGTAGCTTCTTCCGCCGGAGTAGGCAAATCCACTTTTCAAAGCGGATGGTTTCAGCAGATAATATTCCGCCTTACTCAACACGAGATCCCTATTTTGAAAAATAAGCGCTGCATGTTGCTCATACAATTGATCTAATGCCTCCTTGCTTTCCCTTCTGAAATCCTTCAAAAACCAGTATTCATACAGTGTTTCAGGCAACACAAGCCGATTATTCACTATAGGGATTTCATTCGAGTGAATCAAATCCTCCCGAAACCAAAACCGATCCCGATAGTCATTCTCCAACAACAGAAGATCCTCCGATCTGTCAACGATTTTGCAATATCCAAAACCCTCATCAATTTTCCAAAGGCTCAAGTCCAATTCCAACTTTCTGCCATACTTTGTTTGAAATTTGTACATCATTTTTTTAATTTTTAGTTGTTAATTATTGATCACTACACTATATAATACGGTTGGCGATCAAATCATAAAAACAACTAAGAGGGTGTTTTGGGGTTAAAATTTTGTATAGTGTTGATGGATAAGGGGTTGGGGGAGTGAAAAATTTTTTCCTAAGAAAAAATAATAGAATCTCCTTTTCGGGTTTGGTTGTAGTTGAGGAGCATTTGTTTGATTTGATTGGCGTCGCTTTTGGTGAGGTAGTAAGCGGAGGCGGAACAGAAATGAATATTATCAAGTTGAAATTGGAGATTAGGTTCAATGAAGAGTTTAATTGGACATTTTTTTGGACATTTTTAACTTGCAGTTAATCAGAGTTTTAGTCTGATAATGCTTGTTTTTATTTAGCCCTTTCTATAATTGTTTCGACCCATTTGCTGAATCTTGGACATTTTTGAAGTATTGTATCAATTCCGGTTTCTAATATTATTAAATTTCCATCAATAACCTTGTTATATCCTTTTATTAATTGGTTGTTTTTCAACCTTTTAGATGGTGCCGTTGAAGGGTCATCGTTGATATCTTCCGGATTTGGATATTCAGAGATGATTTTATCCAATTCATCAAATTTTGCTTCTGTTTCTGAGTACAATGCTTTGATTGCCTCTGATGATGCAAATACCAAAGCTTCAAACTCATGCAATTGTATATAAGGCATCAAGTCGGGAAAAGTTCTGTTTTGGGTTGTTTCCAAATCCTCAACGATGGCTTTTTCCAAAAACGATAATCTTTCTGATTTATTAACTATGCATTTTGCTTCTTCATATCTTGGAAAATCGTTAGGTAAAGCATAAAAATCAATCATCGTGGTAACCAACACATTATTTTCCTGACTTGTCCCTTTTAGTGCGGTAAAAATATTTTTTCATAACTTTTAGCTTTTGGGCCTAATTTAACTCTCATTGTGACTTCTTTTCCGGTTATTTGGTTTAAGATCCTTGCATCGGTTATCTTTTTGCACTCTGCTA
>JAKPTX010000127.1 GCA_029570835.1 Bacteroidota bacterium | reverse complement strand
GTTTCTTTAAACATTTTATCCAATGTATCTCTCATCTTTTCCCAAATGGCGTAGCCATAGGGTTTTATTACCATACATCCTCTAACTGCCGAATTTTCAGCTAGTTCCGCATTTTTTACAATGTCAATATACCATTGTGAGTAGTCTTTTTCTCTGGAAGTAATACTTTTTGCCATCTCGAATCGTTTATATTAAACTTTATGATATCTTTGTAGTCTAAATAAGTGGCAAAGGTACTAAAAAACAATGGAAATTTTAAAAAAATAAAGATATGAAAACAAGAGTCCTTTTTTCGATGGTTATAGTTGCTCTGCTTGCTTCCTCTTGTGCAATTGGAACAACTGTTTATTATGATGATGTGTATGCACCTTCGACTCATGCACAATATCAACCTAAACCGAAACCCCAACCCCAACCTGCTCAAAACAATCAACCTGGTTATTCCCAAAACTACAACCAGGAAAACAATCTGTCTGGATATGATAACCAAGAGTACTACGATGAGGGGTATTATGATGAGAATTATGAACAGTATAGCTACACAGATGAAGATGGAAACACCTACATCAACAACTATTACTATTATGACGAAGATGACTGCTGTGATTTCTACGACTACTACTACACTTCACGCATAAGACGATTCCATACTCATTATCATTGCGGATGGGACTACTATGATCCTTACTTCACCAATCTTTATTATTATGACTACTACCCATACCACTGGGGAACCAGCATCTACTTAGGCTATAGCTGGTGGTGGCCGACTTACTACTACAGACCATACTACTATGGATTTGGTTATTATTCTTACGGATTCACCTACGGATGGGGCTACTATTGGCCGGGAAGTTACGGTTACTGGAGTGGATATAATTACGGCTATTGGAATGGATACATTAATGGATACTATGATGGCTATTATGCTAATTATTATCACAATAGCTACGATAATAATCACACCTATTTCTATGGTCATCGAAACAATACCGGTCCTTCTGCAGGTACCGGTGGAAGCCGACCCAAACCGGGTGAAATGGCAGATAACAGCGGAGGAAAATCAGTTTCCCGCTCCGTTACTCCTCCCTCATTTAATCAAACTTATAACTCTTTAAGTGAGGCTACTAATGGTCGCACAGCTCCTTCCGTTTCTGCTACTCAAAGTCAAACTCAAAGTCAAGCCCGAATGCCGGATGGAAAACAACCGACCACAGGAGTAACTACTCCGGCTCAACAAAGACAGCCTGCTGTTCAACAAAGAGTTCCTGATAATCAACAGGATAACCAACAAAGTACAAGACAAAACTACACTCCGGAGAATAGACAACAAGATAATAGCCGGCAAAACTATACTCCACAGAGTAGACCACAAAATAATACCAGAGAAAACTATACTCCGCAAAGAAGACCTCAAGATAACAGTAGACAGAACTATACTCCACAGAATAGACCACAAAATAATACCAGAGAGAATTATACTCCTCAAAGAAGACCTCAAGATAATAGCAGACAGAACTATACTCCGCAGAATAGACCACAAAATAATACTAGAGAAAACTACACTCCACAAAGAAGACCTCAAGATAATAGCAGACAGAACTATACTCCGCAGAGTAGACCACAAAACAATACCAGAGAGAATTATACACCACAAAGAAGACCACAAAATAACACCAGAGAAAACTACACTCCACAAAGAAAACCACAAAACGATACAAGACAAAACTATACTCCACAGAACTCAAACAGAAGTAGTAGTTCTACCCCTTCCTATAACAGTCGTTCTTCATCCTCATCTAACAGAAGCTATAATAACAGCAGCAGTAGCAGTACCAGAAGTAGTTCCGGCACTTCAAGTAGCAGCAGTAGGGGTAGTTCTAGTTCATCCGGTAGCAGTAGCAGAGGAAGTTCTTCAGGTTCTCGCAGATAATACAATATTTAAAAAACTATTAGCATAACAAATCATGAAAATTAAACAACTATTAATCATCTTATCGATAGGGTTACTCACTTCATACACATTTGGACAAAACGAAGTAGATGCCTTACGCTTTTCGCAATTTAGATGGGGTGGAACAGCTCGTTTTATAGGTGCCGGAGGTGCATTTGGTGCTGTCGGAGCTGATTTTTCCGCATTGAGTACCAACCCTGCGTCCATTGGTTTATTTAAGAAGAATGAGATCTCTTTTACACCACTCTCTGTATCAGTTTTCCAATCTGATTGTAAATATAATGATGAATTAACACCTTCAACTCATTTCAAAAGTACTGTTTCCAATTTTGGGGCTGTTTTTTCCATAAAACCATCCGGAGAAACCAAATGGGAAAGGGTTCAATTTGGTATTGGATTTAACCAAATCATGAATTTTAACAACAAATTCTCTATTGAAGGAAGAAGTAACGGAAGTACTATGGCACAAGATTTTGCATCACGTGCCAACGGAATACTATATGATTATTTGCCTGAAGAACAATACTTTGCATATCAGGCATATTTAATTGATCCTGTTCATAACACAGAGGATAATACTGAATATGTAGCCCCCAATGTAGGGAAAGATTTCTTTCAAACCAGCACGGTAACTACTAGTGGAAAGGTGAATGAATTGAGTTTCTCTCTTGGAAGCAATTACAATAATAAATTATATCTCGGGGCAACTTTGGGTATTCCATTTTTATCCTATCTTGAGGAAAGAAAATATGAAGAACGGGACGATTTAAGTGTGGCAGACTCTATCCGGTCCTTCCACATTAACGACCGCCTCAGTGTCAGTTCAACCGGTGTTAATTTAAAATTGGGATTACTCTACCAGCCCGTATCATTTTTAAGATTTGGAGCAGCTATTCACACTCCAACCCTATATAAAAACATCCATGACGTTCTAGAAAGAGAGATGGTTGCCTTATTGGATACTTCCAATGTTAATGTCAGCTACACTAACGACTACAACTACCAGCTGATTACCCCAATGCGTTACATGGGTAACATAGCGTTTTTTATCCTAAACAGGAGTTTCATTAGTGCTGAGTATGAATACACTGATTACTCCACTATAAAGATGGGAAGCTGGGGCTCCAACAGCTATACTTTTAAAGATGAAAACAAAATAATCAAAGAGAGTTACCAGGGGACACACTCAATACGTTTGGGAGCTGAGGTTTATTTAGTGGAAAACTTCTTAATCCGCGGCGGATTCTCACACACTACTTCACCTTACAAAAATAAGATCAATGATGGTTCTTTTACCACCGGATCTGCCGGTATAGGATATAGAGGAAAAGTGTTTTTTATTGATTTTGCTTACGTAATCAGTAACCAATCACAAAAATATTGGTTATACAACCATGAGTTTGTAAATCCTGTAGATCAACATTTTAATTCTCATTCTATTATCGGAACACTCGGTTGGAAACTGTAACATAATATATTAATCTATTTCAAAAAGTTCGTGTATCTTTGCCACGAACTTTTTTTATTTTATATGCTCATACAACCTAGTGATAAACAAGCGATTGTGTACAAAAACAGGAGCTATTCCTTTACACAAGTTTTACAAAACGCTTATCAATACAGTCAATATTTTACAGCAAATGGGACTCAACCTAAAAAGGTTCTCATTTTTGCAGATAATTCTCCCGAATATTTTTTTGCCACATACGGAACACTTCTTTGTGATGCAGCAGTAGTCCCCGTGGATGTTACCTCTACAGCCAAGGAGCTCGCTTTTATTATTGAAGATTGTCGTCCTGATGTTTTTTTTATATCAAAAAATAAGGGGGGAATCCTGGATGAAGCTCTCTCCACAGTTACCGCTTATGAGTATAGCATTTACTCTGCTGAAAATATCCCGGAAGTGGATCCCTCCTCAACAGAAACTCCCCTCTTTCCTGTCAAAGATGAAAGTCAGCTATTAGCGATTATTTACACTTCAGGTACAACCGGTACTCCCAAAGGGGTGATGTTGAGTTATCAGAATATACTCTACAATATCAGAGCAGTAAGTGAAGATGTCCCCATTTATAGATCGAATATTAATATGATGGTTTTACTGCCATTGCATCATAGTTTTCCCTTCATCGGTACACTACTAGCACCAATATATGTAGGAGGTACTGTCTATATTGCTGAAGGACTGAATGCTGAATCGATTATGAAAACTCTGAATGAGGGAAAAATCGGATTTATTGTAGGAGTCCCCAAACTGTATGAAGCTTTGGCGAAGGGAATCATGAACAAAATCAACAGTTCTGCTATTGCTAAATTGATGTTTAGGTTGGCAGGAGTTGTTGGAAGTAGAACTCTGTCCAGAAAATTATTCAAGACAGTGCACCAAAAAATGGGAGGACATATTGAGCATTTGGTTTGCGGAGGTGCTGCACTGTCTGATGAAGTGGCCAGAATTTATAAAACTTTAGGATTTTCCGTACTCACCGGCTATGGGATGACCGAATGTGCTCCCATGATCAGTTTTACGCGTCCAAACAGAGATAAAATCGGGTACTCCGGAGAATTGCTACACGGATTGGAACTTACCTTTTCTGATGAGGGAGAGGTTTTGGTAAAAGGTCCCAATGTTATGTTAGGCTATTATGAACGTCCTGAGGAGACTGCTGAAGTATTAAAGGATGGTTGGCTTCATACGGGCGATTTGGGCATATTAGACAAGAATGGACTCAAAATAACGGGAAGAATCAAAGAGATTTTAGTTACTTCCAATGGAAAAAACATCAATCCGGTGGAGTTGGAATTTGAGATTTTGGAAAAATCCAAAGTAATTAAGGAGATGGCGGTCATCCTTTTGGACGACATGCTGCAAGCTCTTGTTGTTCCCAACATGGATTATGTCCGCTTACACACCGGACAAACTGCAGAGACTCTTTTGAGGGAGGAGTTTACTCAGTTCAATAAAGGAACTATGTCCTATAAAAAGATCAAGAAGTTCCACATTATTTCTCGGGAGCTACCCAGAACCCGACTGGGCAAAATACAGCGCCACCTGCTACCGGATTACCTCCCCCTTAATTTTTCTATTCAAAAAAAAGAGGAAAAAGAAGAAAAGCGGAGTGAAGTATATCAATTGCTGAAACAGTTTGTTGAAAAAGAGAGTGAAAAAACGGCTCATGGGGATGACCATTTTGAGATTGATTTAGGAATGGATTCACTCAATCGGGTAGCTCTGATTGCCTACATTGAAACTGTTTTTGGAGTTTTTATACCCGAAAATAAGCTGGATGAGTATTCTACACTCAATAAACTAACTCAGTTTCTTGAAGAGCACGCATCGGTTACTCACGATTCTGTAGTTTCCTGGAAGGAGATTTTAGATCACAAATTAGAGGAGCTGAATTTGCCAAAATCCGGCTTACTACACTGGATGTTTGATCGTATTTTTCAGATTGGATTTCACCTTTTTTACAGATACCGTGCCACCGGATTGGGAAATATCCCTGATTCTCCCTGCATCATCATTGGGAACCACAGAAGTGCATTCGATGGTGTATTTATTACTTCAAAACTGAAATGGAAAACTACTAAAAAGAGTTTCTTTTTTGCCAAAGCCAAACATTTCAGGAATCGATTAACTCGTTTTTTAGCTGTTCACAACAACATTATTGTCATGGATGTCAACACCAACATTCGTAGATCATTACAACAGATGTCCAAAGTATTAACGCAGGGTAAAAACGTGATTATCTTTCCTGAAGGCACTCGTGCTAAAGATAAGAAGTTAAAAGAATTTCGCGATGCTTTCGCCATATTAAGCGTTGAACATCAGATTCCTGTTATTCCCGTTTTGATCAGAGGATCAGAGCTCGCAACCTACAGAAGTATCAGAATTCCTAAATTTTTATCTAAAATTGAGTTGGAAGTACTCCCGCCCGTACTTCCACTTCCGCATGAATCTATCCGGGATTTTCGAAATAGAATTGAAACCATTTATATTGAAAAATTATAACTAAAAAAATAAAAAAAGATGAGCGAGTTAGAAGAAAAAAACATTGAACATCAAGAAGAAGCAACAGAAGTTCAAATTGAGCCAACAGAGGAGAAGTCTTGTGAAGAATCACCTCTTGAAGAGAAACCAACTGAAAAGGAATCATGCGATGAAACAGAGAAGAAAGCCCATTGCAGGTACAGATTGCAAACGATATTCAATATCTTATTGGGTATTGCTGTTATCATCCTTTTTATTCTTCATTTTGTAAAACCCAAAGAGGAAAAATTTGTCCCCAAAGTTTTTGATGGCAAACCCGGTTCCGGGGAGATATTATATGTCAACTTGGATACCATCAATGAAAATTACAAATTGATTAAAATCTTAACTGATGACATTCAAGAGGAGATGAAAAAACAAGATGCCATATTTTCCAATAAAGAGGCTGCTTTCCAGAAAAAATATGCACAGTTCCAGGAAAATTATCAGAGTGGTGTATTGACAGCCATTCAGATTGAAAATGCACAACAACAGTTACAGCAGGAGTATGAACAACTAGAAATATCGAAAGAGCGAGTTTATTCTGATTTGCAAAACAGACAAGCTGCTGCAATAACTCAGCTATACGATTCACTTCAAGTGGTGATCCAACGAATCAACCAGGAACGAAATGCCTCTTTTGTACTCACCTATCAAACGGGAAGTCCTTTTTTAATTTTAGCGGATCCCAGCAGAGAGATCACAGATCAGGTGTTATTTGAGCTCAATAAATCGATGGAAAAATAAGTTGATTTAATTTTATCAATCTTTGATTCATAAAATTAGAAAATTATTATTATTTTTGCGGTTTGAAAAATCTAAAAATAAATTAATATGGCAAAGAAGGAAAAAGTGGGTGCAAAAAAAGATGATGGTGCACAAAAAAAAGAGACTTTTGTAAGCAAAACGATTTTATTTTTCACCAAATATAATAAATTTATTTACGGAGCTATTATTGCTATACTCGTTGTTATCATTGGAATTTTAGCATTCAATAGATTTTATTTACAAAAAAAGACTGAAAAAGCATCTCTATTGATATTGAAACCGATAGAAGAAATGATGAAAGGTGACTCAGCTTCTGTCATGTTAGCTTTGGAGGGAGATGATGATATGGATGGGTTCCTTTCCATTATTGAATCTTATAAAATCACCAGAACTGCAAATACAGCCAGATATTACGCCGGTATTTGCTATTTCAAATTGAATGACAAAGAGGAGGCATTGGAGTATCTTTTGAAATTCAAACGTAAAGAGGATATCTATTGGGCTGAATGTCAAGCTCTGATTGGAGATATTTATGATGATTTAGATCAACCTGAGAAAGCGATCAAACATTACGAAAAATCAGTTAAAGCCAGCCATAACCCATACGCAACACCGGTTACTCTTTTCAAATTAGGTCAACTTTACGAAAGAGAAGAAAAATGGGAAAAAGCACTCAATGCCTACAAACAAATCGAAAAAGATTATTATGATGAGTTCAAAAATATGGGCGTAGAGCGTTTTATTGATCGTGCTCAAGGTAAATTGGATAAATAATGAAAAAAACCAACCTTTCTGCTCAATCTTCCATTCCTGTACCTCGTCCAATCAGTATTGGGATTGTAGTCAGTGAGTGGAATGATCAAATTACAGAAGCATTAAAAGAGGGAGCTATTACCTTTTTACAAGAGCAAGGAGTTACCCAAAAAGAGATCATCACCCATTATGTTCCCGGTAGTTTTGAACTACCTTTAGGAGCCGGAATGATGTTGGATGAAAATGAAAAGTTGGATGGGGTGATCTGTTTAGGTTGTGTCATCCAGGGAGAAACCAGACACTTTGAGTTTATTTCTCAAGCCGTTGCTGATGGGATTATGCGTGTTGGTTTGGATTATGGTGTTCCTGTGATATTTGGCGTTTTAACCTGTGATACAATGGAACAAGCTCTGGATCGTTCCGGTGGAAAACATGGCAATAAAGGAGTAGAAGCTGCTGCCACCGTGCTTAAAATGATTAATCTGCAAAGAAATCTCAAACGATAATGAAACTTATTTTTTGGGGCACACCCGAATTTGCTGTCGCAAGTTTGGCTAAGGTATTGGAGTCTGAACATGAACTTTTAGCAGTTGTTACAGTCCCCGACAGACCGGCAGGCAGAGGATTGAAGTTGCAATACTCTGATGTAAAAAAGTTTGCTTTAGAACATCAAGTTCCGGTTTTGCAGCCTGAAAACTTAAAGGATCCCGCTTTTATCGAGCATCTGAAAGAACTCAATGCTGATCTCTACATTGTCATCGCATTTAGAATGTTGCCTCCGGAAGTTTTTGAAATTCCACGATTTGGAACATTCAATATTCATGGTTCATTACTCCCCAACTATCGCGGTGCCGCACCGATTCATTGGGCTGTCATCAACGGTGAAACCAAAACGGGAGTAACCTCCTTTTTTATCAATCACAAAATGGATGAAGGAGATATTATCGATTTCAAAGAGGTCTCAATCGGGGAAAATGAAACAACCGGCGAACTATACGAAAGATTAATGGAGTTGGGAGCGGAACTCACCATTGAAACCATTGAAAAAATTGAAAAACAAACGTTAAAACCGATACCTCAAACTCAGTATCAAAACCTCAATTTAAAGAGTGCACCAAAATTAAAAAGGGAACATCAACTGATCAATTGGAACTTACCTGCCGATCAGGTTCACAACTTAATCAGAGGTTTGTCACCCTACCCCGGAGCCTATACAAGAATTCAAAAAAAGGATGGAGAGGTACTCACTTTGAAATGTTATAAGTCTCTAATAATAGAGCAGGAAAGCAAATTTCCTCCCGGTTATATTCTGACAGATGGGAAACAATTTATGATCATTTCCTGCAAAAAAATGCAAATTTCTCTACTAGAAGTGCAATTTCAAGGGAAATCCAGGATGAAAATCGAGACTTTTTTGCAAGGTTTTCGATTCGAAAATTACACTTTAAATCTATTTTAGTGTACTTTTTTACTCTATTTTTCTATTTGAATGAACAATTTCGGTTTGTTTATTAACTTTTTAATTAATTTGCCCATTGTTTGAAAATATTTATTAAATTTGCGTTTATAGAAATATATCTAGTAACATAAAAAATTAAACCTATGAACAAAGCAGAATTAATTGGAGCAGTTGCTGAAAAAACAGGGTTAACAAAAGTTCAAGCTAAAGCCGCTGTTGAAGCTATTGTTGAATCCACTGCGGAAGCATTACAACAAGGAGACAAAGTTTCTTTAGTTGGATTTGGATCTTTCAATGTAGTTAAAAGAGCAGCAAGAAAAGGAAGAAATCCACAAACTAAGAAAGAGATGGAAATTCCTGCAAAGAATGTTGTTAAATTCAGACCCAGTGCTGAACTTTCAGACTCACTTTAGTCTTTAACTTTTAAAGATCTTTAAAAGCCCGCAAGGGCTTTTTTTATTGGAAAAAATGAAAAAAATCATAAATAGAGAGACCTTACGTCAAACTTCCGCTTATTTAGAGTCTTTTTTAACTGATAATCGAAAAGATAGACTCATTCAGGTTTTAAATGAGCGCACTCGTCATGTTACCGTAGTGGTTGAAGACCTGTTTCAAACCCAAAACATCAGTGCCGTTATGCGGAGTTGTGATTGTCTGGGGATTCAGGATATCCATATTGTTGAAGCTGAAAACCCATTTTCCATTCATTCTGCTATTTCCATGGGTGCCGACAAGTGGTTAACCCACTATCATTATCCTGCCATTGAAGGAAAATCGGACATTGCAAACTGCATTCAGCAGCTAAAAAATAGAGGATATTCTGTAGTTGCTACCCTTCCCGATGAAGATAGTTGTTATTTGGAAGAGTTACCGATAGAACAACCGATTGCTTTATTATTCGGGACGGAACTGACGGGATTATCACCCGAAGCGATACAGTTGGCTGACCAAACTGTAAAAATCCCCATGTACGGATTCACAACCAGCTTTAATATTTCCAATTCAGTTGCTATTATTTTATCATTTTTAGCGGAAAAATTAAGAAAATCTACAATTAATTGGAGATTAAGTGAAGAAGAAAAAGAAGAGCTCTACTTTGAATGGCTACAGAAATCAGTAAAAACACCAAAATTACTGATTCGGAAATTTTTAACTGAAAATGGGTTGCAGTTATAAAAAATTGTTGTATCTTTGCAGCCAAAATTTTTGAGGATTATAATAGAACAATAAAATATTTGAATAGCAATGAAAAGGACCTTTCAACCTTCGAACAGAAGACGCAAAAATAAACATGGATTTAGAGAAAGAATGGCTACTGCTAATGGTCGTAAAATTTTGGCTGCACGTCGTGCCAAAGGAAGAAAAAAATTGACCGTTTCTGACGAAACAATGGGTAAAAAATAGCATTTAATTTTTTTATACGAAGAAAAAAAGAGCTGTCTTATTGCGAGACGGCTCTTTTTTTAAGGTAGAAGGTAGAATCAAAAAAGGCGGAGGGCGGAAGGCGGAAGGCGGAATAAAAAAAGGCGGAAGGCGAAAGTTTTTTAGGTAGAAGGCGAAATGAAAAAAGGCGGAAGGCGGAGGGCGGAAGGCGGAAGAAATCCAATTACGAATTACAAATTACGAATTACGGAACCGAAAAATTGAATTGAATGCGATTATTGTAGGGACAGGTCGCGACCTGTCCGGGGAAAATAAAACAATGAAAATGGTCGTGAAAATGGTCGTAAAAATGGCTGTAGAGATGCAATGCATTGCGTTTTCATGACCATGTGTATCGTATTTTCATTTCTCTGATAATCAACGTTTTCAATACACAATTTGTCCAAAAGGTAGAATATTCCATAGACCACCCCGCCCTTCGGGCACCCCTCCTTCTTCCAGAGGAGGGGAGTTAAAATAACAAAAGAGGTACACCTTTTCTGCCCCCCATTTTTTTTTATTTCCAAATAAGAAACATGAAATATGAAATAAAGACAAAATAAACAATTACGAATTACGAACCAAAAAAGGCGGAAGGCGGAAGGCGGAAGGCGAAAGGCGAAACAAGCTGCGGATTTTAGATTTATAAACCTAATTATCAGACTTTTATCTCTGAAATAACTGGACAAACAATTCTAAATTCTAAATTCTAAATTCTAAATTGGAAAATCTAAATTCTAAATTTGATTGCAAAAGAGCTATTTTTTTCAAAAGTTATTGCAAAATATGATAAAATTTGGTACTTTTGCAGCCTTGTTTAAAAACAAATAGGTCAATATTTTATTAAATTAAAGATAGAAAAATGTCAGCTCAAGTTACCGGCAAAATATCACAAATTATTGGTGCTGTTGTGGACGTTCAATTTGATGAAAACGTAACCCTTCCCAGTATTTATAGTGCTTTGGAAATTTTTAAAGAAAATGGTGATAGAATCGTTCTCGAATGCGAACAAGCGATTGGAGAAAACACCATGCGTTGTATCGCAATGGATTCCACAGATGGATTGAAACGGGGTATGGATGTGATTTCTACAGGACGAATGATCTCAATGCCTACAGGTAATATCAATGGAAGATTGCTCAACGTGATTGGCGAAGCGATTGATGGAATTGATCCAATTGAATCCAAAGTAAGAAAAGATATTCACCGTGATCCTCCCGCTTTCGACGATTTGTCTACTTCGCAAGAGGTTTTGTACACCGGGATTAAAGTTATCGACTTGATTGAGCCCTACATGAAAGGGGGAAAGATTGGATTGTTTGGTGGTGCCGGAGTGGGTAAAACCGTGTTGATCATGGAGATGATTAACAATATTGCAAAAGCTTACTCAGGAATGTCTGTTTTTGCCGGTGTGGGTGAAAGAACCCGTGAAGGGAATGACCTTTTGAGAGAGATGCTTGAATCCGGTGTTATCCAGTATGGTGATGAGTTTATGAAGAGTATGGAAGCCGGTGGATGGGACCTTACTAAGGTAGATCACGAGAAGTTGGCAGATTCCAAATGTACTATGGTGTTCGGTCAGATGAATGAGCCTCCCGGTGCACGTGCCAGAGTAGCACTTTCCGGACTAACCGTTGCGGAATATTATAGAGATGGAGATGAGCAATCCGGAGGTAGAGACATCCTTTTCTTCGTTGACAATATCTTTAGATTTACACAAGCCGGTTCTGAGGTTTCCGCGTTGTTGGGTAGAATGCCCTCTGCAGTAGGATACCAACCTACGTTAGCAACTGAAATGGGAGTTCTTCAAGAGCGTATTACTTCTACAAAGAGAGGATCAATTACCTCTGTACAAGCGATTTACGTTCCTGCGGATGACTTGACTGACCCTGCTCCTGCGACTACTTTCTCGCACTTGGACGCAACAACCGTATTGAGCAGAAAGATCTCCGAGTTGGGTGTTTATCCTGCTGTTGACCCGCTTGACTCCACTTCACGTATTTTGACTCCCGACATCGTTGGAGAGTTGCACTATAACACTGCTCAAAGAGTTAAAGAAACCCTTCAAAGATATAAAGAGCTACAAGATATTATCGCTATTCTCGGTATGGAAGAGCTTTCAGAAGAGGATAGAAAAGTAGTTCACCGTGCCAGAAGAGTACAACGTTTCTTGTCTCAACCTTTCCATGTGGCTGAACAGTTTACCGGATTAAAGGGAGTCTTTGTTTCCATCGAAGATACAATCAAAGGATTTAACATGATCCTTGATGGAGAGTTGGATCACCTGCCAGAAAGTGCCTTTAGCTTTGTGGGTACTATTGAAGAAGCTATCGAAAAAGGAAATAAAGAACTTCAAGCTGCTAAATAATTATGCTATTAGAGATTTTAACCCCCGAGAAAGATATTTTTACAGGCGAAGCATCTCTTGTGCAGCTTCCCGGAGTAGATGGACTTTTTGCCATATTGGATAAACACGCGCCTATGATTGCCGCTCTGAAACAAGGAACCGTAAGGGTGGAAACCCCCGGAGGAACCAAGTATTTTGAGATCACAGGAGGCGTTTTAGAGGTCAAAAAGAATAAAGCGCTTATCTTGGTTGAATAAGGGTAGATTTTGAAGAAATTTTACACGATTCCCATTTTTATACCGGAGGACGCTTGTCCACACCGCTGTTCATACTGTAATCAGTACCATATTACAAACAAAACCCTCTCTCCCACTCCTCAAGAGGTGGTTGCGACTGTTGAGCAATACCTGAAAACGATCCCTTTTCAGAATGAAGATATCCGGGTTAAAATCGCTTTTTTCGGCGGTAGTTTTACCGGTTTGCCCTGGCAAAAGCAGGAGCAGTATCTGCAAGCAGTTCAGTCTTATATTGAGAGTCAGCAAGTTGATTCCATACAGCTTTCTACCCGTCCGGATTATATCGACGAGACCATTTTACGCAATCTCAAGCAGTATCACGTTTCCCTCATTGAGTTGGGCACGCCTTCGATGGATCCCGAGGT
>JAKPTX010000125.1 GCA_029570835.1 Bacteroidota bacterium | reverse complement strand
GGATCATCAATGTGATCGCCGCGGTGGTCTCACCGGAGTTGAGGTTGAAAAAAGATTTCATAGTATTGGAGTTTTGTGAGTTGGATGAGTGATGTGAGATAATATGAGTTCATTTTATTTCTTTTTTAACAGTTTGGCAATAAAATAGATAGTCAGTGTAGTAACCAGACTCCAAACAGTAAGCATAATAATTAAGGCTGATGTATTCATTTTCTGGTTTTTAAGTTTTTACTCTTTTCTTTTCTACGGGAAGCGATATAGATGGCGAGAATGCTCAAGGAGAGCAGTCCCAATAGGAAGTAACGCGCTAAGGCAGTGTATATTCCTGTTTCGCGACTTCCTTTACCTAACATTCTACCCAAAACACTCGATCCATCCAGTTCCCAGCCCCCTTCCCAGATTACACTCCAATCACCACCCGCAGGCTGTATGAATGCAGCAATAAAGATAGTGATTAACATGACCGGAGTAACATATTTGATGATATATTTAAAGAAGCCGGGCAACTTGATATCAGCAGCGCGATTGAATTCTTTCCACCCTTTGTCTGCACCATAAACCCATGAGAAAAGGATGGTCTGGATCATGGCAAAGGAAAAGATGCCTACAGTTCCTGCCCAATAATCATATTCGTCAAATACCCCCTCTTTGAAGAATAGTACGGTGGGTAATCCAAATATCAGGATGGCTGCACCCACTATGAGGGAAGCATTTCTTTTTTTGAACCGAAATTCATCTTGTAAGAAGCTAACCAGCGGACTACCCATTGCCAATGAGGAGGTAATTCCGGCAATAAAAAGGAGTCCAAAGAAGGCTACACTGGTGAATGTTCCGGCTACAGTTCCAAACTTTTGGAAAAGGAATGGCATGGTTTGGAACGCGATTCCAAAACCGCCTTCGTTGGCAACCAAATCTCTGACTGCATCAATGCCAAAAAATCCGACAGCGATGGAAATGAGGATGGTTCCTCCCAACACAATTTCCACAAATTCGTTAACAAAACTGGTCGAAACAGCTTTTAGAGCGATATCTTCGTTACTTCTGACATAGGAAGCATAACATTGAACTGTTCCCAATCCTACCGACAGCGTAAAGAAGATCTGTCCTGCCGCCGCAAGCCACACCTTAGGATTCAGCAGTGAGTCATACTGTGGGGTCCACAGAAAATTGAGCCCCTCAAAACCATACGCAACGGCACCCACCTCGCCGGGTTGGATCATCACTCCGCGGATTGCCAGGAAAATCCCTAATAAAACCAGTAATGGGATACCATATTTGGCCACGACTTCAATTCCTCCTTTTAATCCTCTGGTTAGAATCCATACATTCAATGCCAGACAGAAGACAAAAGCAATCACATTTTCATAAGGAATCCCTGAATGAGTGCTGCTCATATCGTGGTAATGATTAAAAAAGAGGGTAATCTCACTTTGAGACATACCACGGAAAGTGCCTATGATGGAGTGGTAGAGGTAGGAAATAGTCCAACTTTCCAAATAGCAGTAGTAACTTGCAATTCCAATGGTAGTGAAGAAACTCAATCCTCCTAAGTAGCGCCAGATTTTCTTCTTTCCCATCTTCTCCATGGCGAATGGGGTGGAATGGTGTCCGCGTTGTCCCCCCCAGCGTCCCATTGTCCACTCAACAAAGACTAAGGGTAAACCCAAAAGCACAAAGCAAACTAAGTAAGGAATGATGAAGGCTCCACCTCCATTTTGAATAGCTTGAATGGGAAAACGTAGAAAATTGCCGAAGCCAACAGCATTTCCTGCCATGGCTAATACCAACCCTATCTTGCTTCCCCAACGTTCAGAATGATCGGTCATAATGAATGAATTTTGGAGAAGCAAATATAGAGTAAATATTTTAGAAAATCAACTTTTTATTTATTTTCTTTTAAAAACAAGAGAACCACTAGGGTTAATCCCTACACCAACCTTAAACTGTTTCTTTCCTTCAGGAGAGAAACAGAATAGATCCCCTGTAGATTGAAAGTCAATAGCATCAGTAACATATACATACCCATTCAATGGATCAACCTTAATGCCATAAGGGATTTTAATAGTGGTACCGTCAGCAATAAAGTTTTCCTTGATGATGTTTTCAGTGTGGGTATCAAATACTTTAATCCACATTGCTTGGGTGTAGTAGTCATAATGGTATAGGTATGCTTTTTGGTTGTGGATGGTAAAATTGATGACAGGAAGATTGAGATTGGTTACCTCTTCACTCCCCGCAGCGATACGATAAAAAGCGGGGCCATTTTCGGCATAATCGCCGGTACAGGCTACATAAACATCTCCCTGGTCGTCTCCTACTATATAACGAGGTCCTACACCGACTTCAATTTTTTTGATTTCAGTAAAACTAACGGGATCAATAACCGAAACGGTTTTTGAGGTTACAGGATAATCATAACCTCCTGAATTAGCCACATAAAGTCGGTCACCAATTAAGCAAATTCCATCAGGATTACTCCCTACATTGAGTGTTCCATCAATGGTTAATAACTCAGTGTTAATACGAACTACTGTACCATTATAACAGGTTACAAATGCTTTGTCTTGATAGAATTCGATCATTCTAGGTAGTTTCCCTGTCAAAGAGATACTCTTAATGCTTTTCATTGTTGTGGGGTTGATTACCTCCAACACTTCCGAATTGTTGACCACACAATAAAGTTTACCTCTGTACATCTTGAGGTCATTGCCGACATCACCCAAGCCGCGTTGGTTGGCATCTAGGAATGCATCATCAACCACTTGTTTGGTATTAAAATCGTAAAAGGAGATAGAACTGTTGTTTGCGTTGAACCCTCCTTCATTGAGAATAAAGATTCCTTCTTTTCCAATCAGGGGAGTTTCAATGGGTTCAATGTGTCTGTCGCAAGAGGCTGCTAATAAAGTTAATACTAACGTCCAACCCAGTAAGGTTTTAACAGTTTTTGAGATTTGAGATAATTGTTTTTTCATCTTTTTGAAGTTTTTAATGAATAATTATTTTAAATTCAAAAAGAAAGGGGAGATAGAGAAAACGCTTTGCTAAAAGTATTCAGCTTTCATCCCGAAGCTTTTTGACTCGCTTTACAATTAGGTTTTCTGACTTGTCTCTCTTTTAGGCCTTCCCATTACCGCAATAACAGTGGCGTGGATCTAAAAGAACTTACGAGACTTACAGCAGCGGGTACTGTTCAGGATTTACACCTGATTCCCTCCATTGTAAAAACAGCACAAAAGTACATAAAATTTTTGATTAAAATGCAACAAATAAATAATATTTATCAAAGTGGGTTCTGTTCTTAAATTATTTGTATTTTTGCAGGTTGAATTGACCTCAATTATGAAACAGATCTTTTGTTTATTTCTTTTTGTAACTTTATTACTTCCCCTTAAAGCTCAGAAGTTTATAGGAGGTGTAGTGGCAGGTATGAATCTTTCACAAGTGGAGGGTGATGAGGTAAATGGTTTTAAAAAAGTGGGATTCAACGGTGGCGGATTGGTGATGTTACCTCTCAATAGAAAAAAAACCTTCTTTGCTACTGTGGAGTTGCTCTATAACCAAAAGGGTGCTTATCAACGCAACACTTCATCCGGTGCCGATGCATTCCCCTACGGTGACACTGTACTGTTTGACCCTGGTTTTCCTCATAAAAACAATAGGATTTATTACAATTTGCGGACTGACTATGTGGAGGTACCGCTCTTGTTTCATTATGAAGATCCCATGACCGGCTATGCCCTGGGGGTTGGGGCTTCCTGGGCTAGGTTGGTGTTTTTGAAAGAAACCCTGTTTGGACGTCGTCTCCTTTCAGATATTCGTTCCGGACGATTTTACCGCGATAACTGGAACTTTCTAGTGGATGTTAGGGTACCGATATATAAAGGATTGAAATTTACCTTTAGATATCAATATTCTTTTGTTCCTATTGGTGCTGATCGTGTCTTCTATACATTAAATAATGCGGATTCATTTACTCGAAAGATGTATCATCACGTGCTCTCTTTCAGGTTTATGTATACTTTCAACGACCGCTATTACCTCAATCAAAAAACAAACCCGGATGGTTCGCGGCGTGGTCCCAGATGGGATAGAGTGAGAGATCAGTAACCCTGTTTTTTAAAATAATACAATCATGATAAAGAAAATCTGGATTCCCATTTTATTATCACTTTTCATTTATTCCTGTGAACAGGATTTTTCACTCAACGCACCCTATCGGGATGTTACTTTTGTGTATGGTGTGTTGGATTCTCAAGATTCAGTTCATTATCTGAAAATTTATAAAGGTGTACAAACGGAAGGAAATCCCACGCAAGTTGTGCAAGATTGGACTAAATTGTACTATTTTGATACGATTTCAGTTACTTTAACTGAATTTAAGGAGGGACAAAGTACGGGCAGGGTGATCACTCTGGACACAACGACTTCTGTACCCAGATTGGAAGGGGCTTTTGGTTATCCGACTCAATTGTTGTATTATACCACCGAACGTTTGGATCCAACAGCTGTTTATTATCTTAAAATCGTACACCGTGAAACCGGTCGTATAGTTGAGGCTGAAACACCCATTCTACAACCTATTGTGTTGAATGCACCCAATATTCCCGAAAATGCAGGATTGAATTTGGTGGGAAGAAAGGGGAATATTATTTTTACTCATGTCCCCAATGCAAAAGCTTACGAGATTTTTCAATATTTTCACTATTTTGAAGTCTCAAAAGCTACTGGTGTTGTTGTTAGGGAGGGGTACGTAAAAAGAGATATTACGAATGGCGTTTTCCTTACAGAAAGTAATGTATCTTACAATCAGATTAGCAGAGAGTACAATCCGAGTACTTTATATGACCAGATTGCTACTCAGTTGAAACCGGATCCGACAGTAGTTCGTTATATTCGTAAAAATGAACCGGTTGTTTTTGAAGTTTGGGGCGCATCGCAAAGTTTATATAACTACCTCCTCGTTAATAAACCTACCTCCAGTATTGTACAGGATCGAATGGAATACACTAATTTGGTGGCTCCTGCTGATTCGAATTACGCTACTGCCTGGGGTGTTTTTGCATCCAGAGCCAGAACGGCCCAAGGCTACAGAATTAACAATCCAAGCGAAGATTCTTTAGTGAAGGGTTCTAAAACATCGCACTTAGGTTTTAGATACCTAAGAGAGTATATTCCTATGTAACGTCAAAGAGTTCTCTGAACCTGATTAGATCTCTTTTTCAATCAAATAGTTATTCCGATCGGGTGCATTTCGGGTAATCAGATCTCCCAAAAAGCCGGCTAAAAACAGTTGAGTTCCTAAAATCATCGCTAATATCGCCAAATAAAAAAGAGGTTGGTCTGTAACTTGTCGAAATTCTGTTCCATGATAAGAACGAACTAACTTTTCAACAATAAGATAAATTGTAATCCCAAATCCAACAACAAAAGAGAATGTACCCCATAACCCAAAGAAGTGCATCGGTTTCTTGCCGAATTTGGAGGTAAAAGTGATCGATAAAAGGTCTAAGAAGCCGTTGATAAAGCGGCTCCAGCCAAATTTGGTAACCCCATATTTCCGTTTTTGGTGTTGTACCACCTTTTCTCCAATCTTCTGAAAACCTGCCCACTTGGCGATTACAGGAATATATCGGTGCATTTCGCCGTAAACCTCTATCGATTTTACCACCTCTTTGCGATACGCTTTGAGTCCACAGTTGAAGTCATGCAGTTTGATTCCGCTGATTTTAGTAGTGGTCCAATTATAAAACTTAGAGGGAATATTTTTCGCCCATTTGGAGTCATAACGTACTTTTTTCCACCCTGATACAAGGTCGTATTGCTCTTCAACAATCATACGATACAGCTCAGGAATTTCATCTGGTGAATCTTGTAAGTCCGCATCCATGGTAATCACTACATTGCCGGCTGCCTTCTGAAAGCCCACATTGAGAGCTGCCGATTTACCATAATTACGTCTAAATTTAATCCCTTTGATCGCCTCATTTTGCTCTTGTAACTCTTCAATGAGCTTCCAGGAACCATCGCTGCTGCCATCATCCACAAAGATAATCTCATAGCTGAACTGATGCTCTTTCATTACTTTTTCAATCCATTGAGTCAATTCGGGTAACGATTCCTCCTCATTTAATAAAGGTATAACAATAGATATATCCATAATAAAACTATTTTAAAACCCAATAACTGGAGTTGATTTTTTTAGCAAATTGGAACGCTTCTTCTTCTGTCTTGAAAATGCCGATACAAACACGATAACGTGAATCAGCATGCACAATGGAAGGGTTGTAACGATCCAGATTCTTTTCTTTGATATGTTTAATTGCATCCTGTTCACTCAGTAAACTCCCCGCAATAGCATAAAATTTGCCGCTTTCTTTCCGAATTACAGGGTAACCATCGGGAGTTTTCGCGACACTCGTTTCAGGTTGAACAGCCGCTTCCGTTCCACCGACCGCCTCTGTTTCAGTCAGCTGATC
>JAKPTX010000122.1 GCA_029570835.1 Bacteroidota bacterium | reverse complement strand
TCTTCGGATCTCATCAATGAAAATGGGATTTTTTGGAGTTCTGCCGGTTTTTTTGTTTGGAAAATAGCTCAGAATAAATAATCGATAGTAAAGCTGCGCGTAATCGGACATCTCATAGAATTTCCCAGGCAGAAGATCCATATAACAGGATGTCATGTTTTGCATGAACATATATCCCAGTATGGTGTCAAACCGGATTCGATATTCTCTCTCAAGGACATTATTGTTTTTGGATACTTTGCTGTCGTTGATTTTTTCCAAGGTAAACAGCCGTGAAGTGTAACCAAAGTTACCAAAAGGAATTAACTGGTATTGTTTCCCCGTATGAAAGCAAATTGGATAATTCATCCACATTACGCACTCATAGGTCCTTATAAACATGTCCATGATTTGCCGTGAGGAATATTTTCTCAAGAAGGGAAGTTCCTTTCGCAAGCTTCCATCATTCAAGGTAATTGTTAAAGGATTTTTTATTTTTCCAAACGCTTTATCAACCTGAGACAGTTTGTCTTTCTGGCTATATGCTTCTGGAATAATCCCGTCCTTGGAAAGATTTGTCGTTATGTACTTCAAAAGCTTGTTTGACATGTACAAACCCGATTTTTCCTTAACGTTCTTTTCGTTGTTCGTTGGAATTCTGCCATAAAAGTCCTCATTCCCATAAACAAAGTGGATCAATTTTGTGCCGATGATGTCCATGATCATCATTTGCTTCGGTCCAATAATCCCGCACCCACATTGAAGGTGATAATTATTGTATTTCAATTTAAATGGGTATTTTACTGTTTTCCCTTTGATGTTCATAATCGGACAAATATTACGGTTAAAGCTTTTATCAGCCGCAAGTTTAATCATTTTGCACTACCTCCTTCACCCTTCGTTTCTCCCGATATTTCTTTCAACGCCGTCACCAGCAATTCCGTTGCAATGGATGATCCGGTGACCACTTCACTTGGATCTGACATGACCCTTTCCGCGGCCATTCTCCTGAGCAGGTTGCGGTATTGCTCAGGGATTGATAGATTGATTTGAACATTGTTTCTTGATTCCATGATGGAGTCCTCCTTTGATTGAAT
>JAKPTX010000112.1 GCA_029570835.1 Bacteroidota bacterium | reverse complement strand
TTTGAGAGAAACATTTATAAGTATTCGACAAAGATTACACTATAATCTAAGGCAACAGGACCCGTAGCCCAGTGGATAAGGCGACGGCCTTCTAAGCCGTAGATCGAGGGTTCGAATCCCTCCGGGTCCGCTTATGTTTTTTCAGCGGGGTAGGGCAGCTAGGAGTGCCCGGCGGGCTCATAACCCGCAGGCCAGTGGTTCAAATCCACTCCCCGCTACTAATCTCTTTTAAAAAAATATTACTTGTTCATCAATCCATAGATTATAGCGATGTAACCTATAATAGTAGAAATAAGTTCAACTTCGCTTCTAACATAAAAAAATATTCTAAATACGTCCAATAAATATGGAATTGAAAACAACGCGAAACTAATTGCAATCCACTTGTACAAATCCTTCTTTCCACTTAGATATTTTAAGTACGCCATTATAGAGATTATCCCAGTAAATATTAGATTAATCAATACCGTTGATGCCATAGTCGGGATTAAACTAGCATCATTATAAAATTTCGTGTCCTAGATTCTTGAATTTAACCTTTTTTAATTTATATTTTTATTATAATATTATATTTACTATTTGTAAGTTTTTTCAATTATTAACCATATTATTAGCCACTTATCCAATTAAATCTTATTTCGGCTAATAACTTACCAAAACATTTTTAAATATCCACTTACATAATAATACGTCGATAATATAATCGACAAAAAATTTGGAGGTAAAAAGATGGCAAAGTCTATTGTTAAAGAGGAAAACGGTAGGTTTGAACTTACTGAAACATTGCCTGATTCTCAGTTTTACAACACAGACTTGGCGCCTGTACCCTTTGCAAAAAGGACATGGGGATACTACGAGTACATTGCTATATGGGTAGGAATGTCCGTATGTGTTCCAACATGGATGTTAGGTGCAAGTATGGTTGACGCTGGATTCAATTGGGCAATCGTCATTGGTACCATAGCTCTTGGTCAGATTATTGTTTTGATTCCAATGGTTCTAAACTCCTTTGCAGGAGCAAAGTACGGTATACCATTCCCTGTTTTCTTGAGAAGCGCATTTGGTATTTACGGGGCTAACATTCCCGCACTGTTAAGGGCAGTTGTAGCTATAGGATGGTTTGGAATCCAGACAATGGTTATGGCCTTCGCAATTGACGGTATCTTAGTTGAATTAAGTCCAACTGGATACGGTGCAATGACTGGAACTATACCCTTTTTCAACTTAAATGCACACACAGTAATATCGTTCCTTTTGTCTTGGATAATGACAGTTGTAATTTGTTACTACTCTTCACCTAAGAAATCTGCACCTGGTGTAAAATGGTTAAATGATCTTTCAGCACCATTATTACTCTTAAT
>JAKPTX010000110.1 GCA_029570835.1 Bacteroidota bacterium | reverse complement strand
ACGGCTACCGGGCAAGCCAAAGGCAAGCCCTGGAGAGGACCATGTTAACATGACTTTGTTGAAATACTCGTTTGTCGGTTGAAGTGAATCGGGTATCCCCGCTGCAGCCCAGTCAAAGTTAGCATCAAACCACATCTCTTCATAGGCCAACATTCGGTCGGCAACGTTGTACAAAGTACTGATTTTTTCGAACGCATCAGTTATAAGTGTCGTGTCCCACCGTACAAGCGCAGGGCCGATTGTGTCAATCAGTTCGACCGAGAATAACACGTCGGTGTGGTTCTGAAAGTTGTCGATAGCCCTTATGAGTACAGTGTTGTACCTCTGAGTTAACCATGAACCAGGCGTGGGTGTTTGCTCAACCGTATCAATCTGACAATTATCTGTGAAGGTCATCCGCAGCCGGTAGTCAGGCAGTGCGGCTCCGCAGGATTGATCAACGTACAGCGATTGTGACGGTATCTGTGACATTACACAAGTACATGACGTCATTATTGCTGCAAATAGAATAAGAATCATTTTTTTCATAATCCAAAGTTATTAATTTATTTTGAAATCACTCATATTTTTACCGGATTCACAGTACTTTCTAAACTTAGCCCAAACCTTGCCTGGAATCCTCATGAATCTCTTTTCGTCCTTCAAATGACAGAAATACGCCGTTCGGATATCAAAGATTTTCGCTGCATCACGGTACGAGATCATCTCACGGTCTAAGCCTTGAAGTACCTTCCGGGCAATGTCTCGCTTTGTCAGGCAAACAGCCATAACCCCAAAAGTATGCAACCGATAATCACAGCAGCGGCGCAAAGGCTGCCGATTAAGTTATCACGTTTACTTGCTTTCATTTGTCACCTCCCTTCCTTGTTCGGTTCACTCATGCGGGAACGAAGTTCACGACTTAAATTCTCACTCAGTATTCTTATCACCTCTGAAAATGCATGTCCGCTTGTAAATGGATTCACGTACTTCTTGCTGTTTCGTGCCGAAGCTATCAGCCAGGGAATATGCCCTGCTACCATCTGAAGCATCTCTTCCTCGCTCGGCATCCTCTCGGCTATCCGCTTCTCCACCTCCTGATTGATGAGAGGTTCAATCATATCAATAATTGCATTCATGGACTTATACCGTGAACGTACTTTCATTTCGTCGAATAAATTGCGTAGCTTCTCTTTCATCTCTCAATTCCATTTAAATGTATCTCCAAATGCTTTCATAAGCCACCACAACAGGGCAACCAGCCCCACCACCACAACACTCAAAATAATTATCGCTGCTTTCATCTCTCGATTGATTTAGGACTTAGTAACTTAACTTCGGTTATTAGTTTTCAATTACATCTACCATGCATGGATCAAAACTGTCGTAATTATCTCCGCAGGTTTTGCAGATACAATCCTTGCCCCAATCATCATTATAAACAATGCGGGTGTTTACCGCATGGCATATCCACATATCCTCACCGGCAACCTCATAGTTCATGGAGGCTTTGCCGCACTTGCATTTTTCTGTGTGTTTCATTTCGTATCGGTGTTTTTATTTTCTATCCCTGGTTTTATATGTTAACCTTTAGTGTACATATAACATAGTTACCAGCAATGTTAAGACAGTGCATCGTTCAATCTTTGGAGCGTAATTTCAATAGCTCTCGGATTAATATCACAGCCGATAAAATTGCGGTTTAAATCTTTGCATACTTCGGCAGTCGTTCCACTACCTAAATAAAAGTCTGCAACCAAATCACCTTCATTACTACTTGCTCTTATTATTCTCTCAATCAGTGCTTTTGGTTTTTGTGTATCATAACCTAATCTTTCTTTTGCCGTTGGTTGTATATGTTGTATTTCCCAAACATCGTGTAATGGCACACCTTTATTTTCAGTTTCACGTTTTTTGTAACTTCCATCTTCATTTTTTAACCTTACCAATTTCCCATCAATTACGCCCCTGACCGTATCTTCAATTTCATTTGGTTTTGCATAATCCTGATATTGAATATTAAATTTTGATTTGTCTTTTGAATAAAACAATATTACATCGTGCATTTTTTGAAAACCAAATGAAATATTTGACCATCTTTTATACCACCAACTTATTTCGTTCCTAAATTTATCATAACCAAAAACATCATCCATTATACACCGCATCCAATGGTTAATCCTTGTGTCCATTTGCAAATAAATACTACCTGTCGGTTTAAGTATTCGACACATTTCTTTTATTCTTGGTATGTAGTGGCTTTCAATCTCGCTTCGTATTGGTTTTAAATCTTGGTAGTCAGCAAATTTCCTACCAGTTCCGTAAAGTATATCACAATAAATTAAGTCTATCGTGTTATCTTTAATTTCTGCCATCAATTCTAAATTGTCGCAAATTCTAAGGTCTAAAAACCCCTCCCCATTTTTTTCTTTTACTATCATTCGTTCATTTAATTAAGTTTCTACTAATTTGACCGCACCAGACACACAACAAGCGGTATAGTGCAGTTTGCCAGTTACGGTAGTGGTAAGGTGAAAATGTCTGCAAGTCAAACCGACACCATACCGCCGACCGTTATACGCAAG
>JAKPTX010000103.1 GCA_029570835.1 Bacteroidota bacterium | reverse complement strand
TCCATGCCTTCAAAGAATTGCGATACGGTCAGGCAGGTTGCATCAATGCATTTTAGCAGTGTCAGGATATTATATAAACCCATTCTTTCAAGGTGGTAGAGACTGTTAGGATGGATGCCAGCCAACTGACTGAACTCTCGTTGGGAAAGTCCTTCATTTAACCGCCAGTTTTTTATGAACAAACTTATTTCTTCAATTCGCTTTTGTTGGTATTCTGGTATCTCTTTTTCGGACATACAGGAAAATCATTTAAGATAAATACTGCCACACTCCGATATGGATTCTGATGTACCATAATTGTTAATCGATGTTCCCAGAGCGCAGATTATTTGACTTTAATGTTCCCATTTTTTCGCAAGGCTATTGATAAAATGCTGTTCGAAACGCTAAAACAACACAAATTCCGAGTGTATCATGAAGAAAATTTCGGAAATGTACCCCCCGCAGAGAGATTTCTTACTGCTCTAACGATTTAAAAAAATCAAAAACGGATATTTTATGGTAGGAAAGGATGCTGAGCAATGTCTGGAATTGGAAATTTGTCTTACCGAGTTCGATTAAATTTACGGTGTTCCTATCGAGACCAATTTCTTTTGCCAATTTTTCGTAACTAATGTTCTTCTGCTTACGCAGTTCTCGAATCTTTTCCCCGATTCTTACCATCAATTCATTGCCATCAGGGTCAGTTTGAGCAGTTTTCATGTCAAAATTTTCATCAAAGGTAATAATTGTTGCCCATTATATTAGGGATTTACAGAATTACTGTATCTTTGCCCATTATAATAGGCAAGCATGAAACATCAAAACAAACGCATTATTCACATAATCACTCATCCAGTCGATGATGACTACGATACTGCTTACATGATTTTAATGTTCATGGAAAACAATCAGATTGTTGAAGTGGTACATGTAGAGTTGAAAAAGAACTTCATGCCGTTTGATAATCTCAATACGAGTTTTTACTCCTGTTCATCAAATTAACCCATGCAAAACAAGAAAACGTACTGTTCAAAAAACCCTCGAAAAAATGCTGGTCAGAAATGCCCGAAAAATGAACATTACAGAAACCGATTTTGCATGTCGAAAAAACATCCGTTTAATGAACACCAATAACACAACTATATGAAAGTCGCACTGTACTTACGAATCTCAAAAGAATCTTCCGAATTGGACAACCAGCGTCTTGTGCTTCAGGATTATTGTGATAAAATGCATTATGAAATTGTCGACATATACGCTGATATAATTTCAGGGGCATCACCAAAACGTCCTGTGTTCAACAGAATGATGTCAGATGCTTCCAAACACAAATTTTCCTTATTGCTCTTTTATTCTCTGGACAGGTTCAGTCGCTCTGGCACTCGTGACACAATACGTTATCTGCAAATGCTCGATGATTATAATGTTATGTATAAAAGTTACACAGAGCAGTACATCGATTCAAGCGGTATTTTTAAGGATGTGATAATTGCATTGTTAAGTACATTGGCAAAGCAGGAACGACTACGAATTTCGGAACGGGTTCATGCGGGATTAGCCAGAGCACGGCAGCAGGGTAGAGTTGGTGGTCGTCCTACGCTGGATGAAACCAAAATAGAGAAAATACGAAATATGAAATCGGCTGGTAATAGTATCGTTGATATTTCAAAAACATTAAGAATCAGCAGGGGAAGTGTTTATCAATATTTACGGTAGTAACTGATGATGATAATTAATATATTTGCACTCTGAAGAGGGAACGATAGCACGGTCAGTTGCCCACTGCAATCCTGATTGGCTGGAAAGAGCCTGTATCACTTCTGCCTATCATAATCATGACAACATTATTAGGTGTCGCAAGTGGTTACTTAATCCACCGAAAAAAGCATAGCAGATGAAACCAATACAACTCAAATCAACAATAACCTGTCCAGAATGTGGGTTCAGCAAGGAAGAGACCATGCCAACTGATACATGCCAGTTCTTTTATGAATGCACCAATTGCCATCAGGTTCTTAAACCCAAAAAAGGTGACTGTTGTGTCTATTGCTCCTATGGTACTGTGAAATGTCCATCTAAACAAAAAGGTAGCGATTGTGATTGTGAA
>JAKPTX010000095.1 GCA_029570835.1 Bacteroidota bacterium | reverse complement strand
TTTCCCATTCCAAATAATCGATGATCAACACCTTGTCATCAGGAAAGGTTTTATGATGTCGGGAAAAATTAACCCATTCCAAGGTATCGTGTTTACAGCAATGATGCTTTCCATGCTCCTTGCAGCGTGCAACCCGGTTTTCATTGCCTCACCAGCCGGCTCGGTTCGCTACCAGCCTGCAGATGAATTGTTGGACACTGCCCCAACCCACAACACAACAACTGTGAACGCTCCCAATCGTGCGAATGGTGAGGATGCTGTGGCAATCCTATTTTTATTTGACCGATCCAATAGCGCAAAAGACCTTAAAGACCAGGATGAATTGCACCGATTTTTTATTTCCTTGCTGGACTCATGTCCAGGTTCCAAGACCAAGAATATATTCATATCTATTGGTTTATCCAACCAATATGATAAACAAGAAGATACTGGGTATTGGAAATTATTACCATTTCTAAAACTCCCAGAAGAAGGGAATGTGGATTTAACCTTATTGAATCAATTGGAATACCCATTAGGTAAAGATGGTCCCCCAACAGGGGCATTGGATGCTGCCCAAAAATATTTAAACGATTATGAGCAGGAAAATTATAAATTCAATTATAAAATCCTGGTGTTTATTACAGATAACAATAACAATGTCCCAATTGATCAACGACTTATTGACTCAATCAATGGAACAAATGTTAATTATGAAAAAATAAATGAAACCTATATAGTCATCTCCAAAGATGGCAAGGAATATCAAAATGAATGGAACAAAGTGGTTGAGAATAAAGCAGTTGATTTGATTCAGGAAACAAGCGATCACTATCAAGACACCATCAATCAAATATTTGCGCCTGATAAAAAAATAATTGAATACCTTGGATTGGAAAAATGTGTAACTAGGTTCACCAGTAATGAACCCAACGAATTTCCCGCGACAGGAAATGAAGCCATTGAAAACCCCGGCGATACCCATGAACTGAAAGAATTTCCTACATTAAGGAGTAGTTTCTTTGAAATCCCCGGTGATACCCTGGGACTTAAGCTTTATGGGATCACCCCCACTCCCAATGCAGTATTCAATTTGAAATTGGAATCTGAAATCCCGCAAACCTATCAGATGATCAGCGATACGTATGGTCGCTTTGAATCGCCCTACATCCCCATCAGCCCCACCCCAAATTGTGATCCCCACAAATGGAACCTTTCCGGTCCGTTTGCTTATTACTGGTACGAAGATACCAAACCAGGATTTGTGTTTACTGATCTAGAAGAAAAAGACGGCATCAGAATGAACAACGAATCATTGGAAATTACATTCGGAATGAAATCCGGAATAGACTCAGAAGTCATAACCGATCAACTCATTATGGAATATGGACATTGTTATACTTTTCAAGCGACCACCAACATTCCAAATGCTCAAGCCATAGAAATAGAAAAACCCCTAAATGAAGCGCTGGAGATCATCAAAAAAGATGGATTTATTGAATTACCAACAGGTAGCCTTGGTAATAATAGTCTCTGCGCAATCAATAGTAATAACTGTGAAACCACAATCAACTTGTCTTATACCGACTCTTCCAAACAAATTTTAGATGATATCGATTTATCGATTATTCAATATTATCAACCTTCAATTATTAAAAATGAGTACGCTGTGGACAATGGGGTTCTTAATATTGATCTAGATTTTGCCGAGAAACTAAGTGGTGTTGAAACTAATGTGTATATGTTCCGTTCAATCGAAAAAGCTTGTTATGTGAAAACCCCCAAAATAATGGAACTAACAAATTTCAACTCCCTCTTTTATGGATATCATTTATGTGAAGGAGAGAATGAACGCGATTGTAGAGATAATTATGAAGCTGCCGGCTATAAGGGAAAAAAGAATGACCCGCCAAGACCACCCTATTGGAATTTTGAGAATAATACAATAAACGCCACAACCAATTCAGTAAAAATATTTCTGGATGACTATTTTGTTAATAATTGCTCACTTAATAAATTATTAATCTATTGGAATTCCCCAGGAGTTAGTTGGAAAAGCGTGTACTGTGAAAAATTACCAGACTCTACAATTTGGCAATGCAAAATGCTATCCACAGGAGAGGGTGGGGAACTAATTCCCATCCAATTCAACTAGATACAATTGGAGGTCAGGTAGCCATGGATAACCCGGATATCCTGCCAATTCCAAAAACCAAGTTTGGATGGACCATATCTGTATTAATGATTGCACTTTGTTTCATGATTTATTATCCTTATTTGTTTCCCTGGTTGGAAAGCACTCATCGTGAGAACTATTGGACAAAAATCCCAATAAATTCTGAAGATAATACATCAATTGTTCCATTGAATGAATCCAATGTATCAACAAAGGAATTGAAAATTGTATTATCTGGTGAAATCTATATTCCCAAATTTGTTTCCAGCTATTCAACCTCTGAAATGATTATTACAATAACCAATCAAGGAGAAGAAACAATTAACCTAGAATTGATAATAGTTAGTAGCAACCAGGACGATCAAAGTATTGCAACCGTAATTTACTCACTGGATAATAATAACAAAGAATTGTATATGAATGGGGAGAATAATTTAAAATTTTTAAATTTTCCACCTGGAGCTTCCATCACAAGGAGCATCTACGTTCGTCAAACTGGAGCCAATAAAGGAATGTTTGATAATATAATTTTTTGGTTCATTAGAGATTCAAACGGACAAGTCATCACCGCTCCAAAAGAATTTTCAATACAGGATTACCATAAATTTTCGATTATCGATCGATTTGCAAACCTGGTTCAAGCAATAACAAGTGCTTTATTATTACCCCCGCTATCGAATGTATTAATTATTTTCCTCGCACTGTTTTCTGTATACACCATTGAAAACAATGATGATAAAAATTGCAGTAAGAACAAAGATGATAAAAATGACAGGGGAGTAAAGCCACCTCGTTGGGAATGGTTTCAAAGCATTTCAACAACTTTTTTCGCTTTTTGCAAATTGTTGGAGGAAAAGTTAAGAATTAAACAGGACTTTTGGGAATATCTTTTCCTTTCATTTATCCGATGCACAGGAACGTTGGTAATCATCGTTTTTGCGCTCGTACAGCTTGCAACATTTATGTGTAATGCGTGGAGTAATAAGGTTGAGAATCCAGCCGCGGAAAGTTCAACATCCTTGGCAGGTCTACTCCTAATTGTTGCGGTTGGATTGATTTTCTTCTTATTCCGCTTCCCATTTAGCCAAACCGAGTGCCCCATTGACCCGAACACCAACACAGCACTAGAAACGACTGGGGAAAAATAAACTTACGCTCTCCTGCCCCTGGACACTGCCATAACAACTCTCATTAAAAATGCGGCAAGGAGTACTGTACATATTCCATATATGGAACTTGAAATGAAATAATCCAAATACACCTGAAAATCCAGGTTGTTCGTTTCAAAATACAGGATCAAGCTGAAATATACATATCCCAGGAATAACCCCAAGATACCGGATATACAAGCTTTAACAATGCCGGGAACATTTAGTTGGTTGATTGGTCGTTTTTTATGAATACCGAACAGCCACCCCATCAAGGCAAATCCAACCATGAATCCAATATCGGGTATTTCATAAAGGTGATAACCAATGGTAAACGCGTAGCCCAGCAAACCGGTTATCAACCCTACCCAGGGACCAAAAATGATTGCATGGATGGCAAGAAATGCTAATTGGATGGGGGTAACATCACCCATAATGGGCATGCTTTCAATCCGAATGAACCATAACAGGATAAAAATGACCACGCCACCAATGACAGCTAAACATGAAGCACCAGATGGGGCTGACTGTGCCTTGGGATGGCGGTCATCCCCTGGAACCTCAGCCGGTCCATCACTGGCAGTCGTTGGTTGACTGCCGTCCCCCGGTTCACTTTCATCCTGCTTGGGAGCAGACACAACCTCTGCACCATCCAGCTGCTGGTGATCCCCTGGAACCTCAGCCGGTACATCACTGGCAGTCGTTGGTTGACTGCCGTCTCCCGGTTCAATCTCATCCTGCGCGGGAGCGGACACAACCTCTGCATCATCCAGCTGCTGGTCTTCCCCTGGAACCTCAGCCGGTACATCACTGGCAGTTGTTGGTTGACTGCCGTCCCCCGGTTCAATCTCATCCTGCGCGGGAGCTGACTCACCTTCCGGAAAAAATAGAGGATGCAAATAAAACCCACAATTATCACAAAAATCAACAGGCTGGTTAAATTCCTTATTACAGCCTGGACAGTGGATGTTTTGGGGCAATTCTTCTATTTCTGTCACACAATTCCTTCATCACTCAGATTATCGAAATGCCCCGCACTCAGCACAATACTCATCGTGTTTGCTCAATTTTGCTCCACAAGACGCGCAACGCCGTC
>JAKPTX010000050.1 GCA_029570835.1 Bacteroidota bacterium | reverse complement strand
TTGAAGCGTAGTCCTACTGCTGAGTTGGGGTGTTTCGCCAGTCGTTCTGGACTGGTACTTAATATTCTGTTTGTTGCTATTAATCTAAGTTGCGGCGCGTTGGCGAGTCACTTTGCAGCGAGATGTTCAGCTGGCCCCCATGTAGATGTGATAAACGCACATAGCTACATCTTCAATTACATGAGCCGCTATTGGCCCTAACGGATGGCGGTATGGTTAGTTGCCGATTTCGAAGCACTTTCCTATCAAGTTACAACTACTCTTGATACGAGCTGTGCCGCTCGAATACCCACTGCACCGGCAATTAACTATACCGCGTGTTGGCAACTGGTGTTCATTCATATCCGTCTGTTTATCATTTATTTAGCTTTATTTTTTGTCATTCTCAATCTGCACCAACCTATCAACGAAGCACAAATTTATTTTGTTTTTTTGAGCGTGGGCAATCCTAAAACCGTCCTGAAAGGCGGTTACTCGGGCTGGCATTTGCAAGCTCTTTGACAAAGCTTTGGTTGAAGCGTTGGCTTGTGGGGCTTTGGCAATGTGCTTGCAAATAGGGTGGGCTTTTATCATAATTGACCTCCAACTCCCTTAAATTTCTCTACAAACGAAACTAGCTTTTGAAAAACACTCTGCTTTTTAGTCAAATACTGTGGATTTAAAGGACTCATTTTCGGTAAAAGAGCATTAAGTTCTGTTCCGTTTTCACTTGCATATTCACGTCTTAAAGAAGTTAATATATAACGCTTTGCTTCCTCTATATTTAGATTTTCTTCAGTGATTAATTCCAATGCTTCCGCTTTCTGCTTGCTTTGAGCAAATGCAAAAAATGAATCTATAACATTCGCTTTGTCTTGTAGCGTGTCAAGGTCAGTCTCATTTATGAAATCAACAACTAAACTTTCTTTTGCTCTGTTCCCAACACTTGCACGAATTACCCTGCGTATTTCAGTAATTAAAGTGTCTTTGTCTTTTGTTTTCTTATTATGTTCAAAAATTAATTCAAGAATGTAATCAAGGTTTATTTCTTGTGATTTTAGTAAGTCAATCTCGAAAACTACATCATCCCAATCAATTTTTGATTCCTCTGATTCTTTCCCAAATCTTTCACGCCTTAACCAGTCACGTATATCATTATAAGTTGAACGGTAATCCTGAACAGTTCTTTCTTTTAGCAATTCAATTTTTTGCATTGTGGCAATATCCTCATCTGTTACAAAATGAGCTTTTTTAAATTCTTCAATTGCCTCAGGATTATTTATGTCAATTGCTTGAAATGCTTTAAGGTGGTTAAATTCATCGTAATTCTGGAGTATGTTTTCTACTCGCAAATATTCTCCGAATAGTTTTGCAAATTCCTTTTTGTCCTTCTCTTTTACAATTTCGTCAGGATTAGGGAATTTCTCATTTAACTCTTTTACTACTTCAACATAACCTCTGCGTGCTTCACCTGTAACAATGTCTGTGAAACCCTCTAAATATTCTTTGTAGCTCTTTTCAAGAACCACATTCTTTGTATTGCTATCCCCGAAAAGA
>JAKPTX010000008.1 GCA_029570835.1 Bacteroidota bacterium | reverse complement strand
ATTAATCCGTATACCCAATCTCCATTTCGATGTGATAAATTATATCCTCTATAGCGATTGGGCAACTTCACTTTGCCTCTAAATAATATCTCTCTGTTCATCTTCTCGCTCCTTATTTACATAATCCCTGAAGATTTGAATCATCTCATCTTCTTCTGGAAAGAAAATATCTCTCTTTGTCTTGGCTTGCCAGTCAGCAAGTACATTGACTATAAGCTGACCGAACCTCCACTGTCCAAAATACTTTTTGTGGATTTCTTTAAGCTCATTATAGAACTCGTCCAACCTATTTACATCTCTCATTTAATAATCCTTCCTGCCTGTTACAGGCGACAGACCCAGTGATGCAGAATCGAACCGCATTGCAGGTATTGTCCTTAAACTTTCAATTTCTTTTCGCAGTTCCTTATTTTCTTCCATCAGTTCACGAATAAACGTATACTGGTCATTCTGTTCGGCTCTCAGGTCTTTCAATTCCATTAACCACTCAGCAAGTTGACGATGATCTGCTGCACACTCACGGCAAACTATTGTCTTGCCATATTGCTCACCACCTTCTATTTGCCACTTCTCGGCTTGTGTATCATTCTGCTCTGCCACTTCAAGGCAATGCTTTATAGCTTCGTCCAATGTGAGTTTATTCATTTTCTATCCTCCTGTTCCAATGTTCCGCAGCTTGTTCCTCTGTGTGGAATCCAATCCCACTTGTCATATCTCTAAGAACACACGTTGCATAATGTTCAGCGGTGACTCTATATGATTCTAAATACTCTGGCATCCAGTGCCCATCTACATAAGTGGTTTTTCTATATCCGACAACGAAAGCCCTTGCTCCACAAAATGGACATCCTTTCAACGCTATCTTGTCAAATTCTGGAATATCAGCCATTTTTATTTCCCCTATAAAAGTGAAATTTAATTCTTTGCGAAAAGCTCTTTTTCTGTTTTACACCATTTGTTTCCTATCTTTATCCACTGAAATTCAGGTACTTCATCTGGAAGTGTGATAGTATAATTGTATGATTTAGGGAATATACCTAAGAGAGTTCCATCAGCATTTTTACATTCATGAAACTCGGTATCTACCTTAATAATTGCACCTTTGAACTTTTCTTTATCTAACTTTATAGGTTTTATTTTCATAGTATCACCTCTCATAGAATTATTCTTTTATTATGTTTTGAGACTTGGATTTTTCTCTCATACAAGCCAACGCATAGTGATACCCAAACTCACGATTGAAAAGATTTTCTAAATCCCAAGTATCTACATCGGGGTTGGAAGTCAAAAGTTGATTTGCAACTTCTTCTGCCAAAGTAGAAACTTTTTTGCTTGTTTCTGATTCAACCTTAACTTTACTATTAACTCTCTCAAAACATTTTCTCATATGACCACCTCATAAAACAAGACTTTCAAGTTAATTTTAACTTACTCAATTCTTCCATTATATGCTCATAGCAGTCATTCCAACCCTTGCAATAATCTTTGGTCAAACACTGGCTCATTGTCCTACGACTGAAGTCATCGGTATCTACCATAGGGGTATTCTGTATGTCATAAGCACATACATATCCATAGGCTTCAGGCTCATTAATTATAATGTCCATTAAGTAATCAGAATTAATTAATTTCACTTAAAACTCTCCTTTTATTGCTTAATTCTTTCGGCTAACTCAGCCACAACAGCCTCGTGCATATCATTAGCAACATTATCTACACAAGGATATTTTTCATGTAGTTCTCTTGCTGTTTTAGCATATAGTCCACACTCGGAATTAAAGTATATATCCTTACTAACATCGGCTTCGATATATCCATCACTTTCTGTTGCTTCAAATGCCATAGTTTCGTACCATCTTTCATACCCTATGGTTGTTAATTTGCCAGTAAGTGGATCGATCATATTACCAATAGTAGACACAATCCACTTTTTATTGCCATACTCCAACAATGTGTTACGTCTAAACAAGCAAGACTTACTGCAACAAAAATGTCCAGCCCAGCCTCGTTCTGTAATCTTGAAGATGAAATGATTCAAATCTTCAGGGATTATGTAAATTACGTCCATATCATCACCGCCTTTAAATATTAGTTTTAACAGGCAATATCTTATGTCTTATGCACGTTTTATGAGCGTAAAACACAAGATATTGCACATTTTTTGGTCGGCATTGCAAGTATCTCCCTCACTCTACCGTTATGCCCTGCCAAGCAGGGCGAAGGAGGTCACACGCTATGTCAAACGTGTCTGAATTTTGGTGTGGTAGACGGGAGTTGAACCCGCAATGTATCAGTCGTGCAGGATTTTAAGTCCTGTGTGTCTCGCCAATTGCACCACTACCACATTAATGGGACTTATTTTTACAAGTCAAGCCCCCAATATCTTGCGTATACGATATGGCTGGCTTCTCTTGGAGTCCATTGTCTCCACCGCTTAGGACTCGTAACCGCTATCTACAAGGTTGCAACTTAGATAGTGTTGAACTATCCCTGTAAAGGAAAAGCAGTATTCCTGTTGGTCTGGATTACAGGACTCGAACCTGCGGCATCTTGCTCCCAAAGCAAGCACTCTACCAAACTGAGTTAAATCCAGATAATTTGCTTGCATAAGAGCGTGTAACTTATGCAAGACTTGTGTTCTTTTTGCTGGTTTCCGTAGGTAGCTACTTCTACAGGTTTGCCCATAGTCAAGAACGATTTGATGGCTTTGCGTTTTTGTCCAATTCATCATTACCAAATAAGTTTCGTGTACCCATCGTTTCCCTTATTTTAAATAATGTTGCCACACCGCTTTTGAAGTATTGGTGCTCCCTATCGGACTCGAACCGATACGCTTTCGCAGTAGTTTTTGAGACTACCCTGTCTGCCTATTCCAGCAAGGGAGCTTATGCCCGCCACAATGACGGGCTTTAGGAGGTCAACACAATGGCAAAGCCAAAGTGTGTAGATTTCGTGTTTGCGGAGATTTAAAGCCCCTCCGCAGGACTTTTCAGAAAGGAGTATTACATATGAAAGAAACTAAGTTGCGGATATAGGATTTGAACCTATGAATGTACGAGTCAAAGTCGTATGCCTTCATCCTAACTTGGCTAATCCGCAATATCTAATTTGTTACCTTACAAGCACATAAATATAATTTGTTGCATTGCAAAGGCTTGAATGTAGGGAGAAGGTTCTCATCTCCTCCCTACAATTATATTATAGCACTCATTTTTTGATTTGTCAATACTATTCCGATATATTTTTATTATTTAACAAACTTCTTTATTTGTGCCTTTATGCCAAGCAGATTTACCTTTATCTTGTCTACTTCAGCAATAGCCACGTGAAACCTCACACCACTAAAGTGGCGTGCTTCCAAATCTTTAGGATTTGAATTACTTATCTACTATACGGGTTTAAGTGAAACGGAAAACAGGTGCGCCAGTAGGCTATGCTCAAATGGCTATTGTATCCATCAAGAAAACAGTTTCACCACCAGAGCATCTAAATCCTTCTCCAAAGCAGGAATGGAATTATCCGAAACGGTATTTTTTGCTGCAAGGTGTATTTCTTTCGATTTCATTGCAATCTCCAAATGCAATGAATTACTTTTATCAAATAATGGTATAGCAACATATTTGAGCACATCTACTCCTCGATTGGTTGAGATTGCATAACCGTCAATCACATTTGTAACCGAATAAGAATTGATAATACCACAAACATAATATGCTTCCATCTCGTCATAAACGTCAAGCATCAGTACCTTAGAATCAACTACAATGGGTTTGTCCGTTGAAAACAATGTAGGATCAGCATTTGGTATGGATTCAAGATATGAACCGACAACAACAGCTGACATACTTCCTGTTTGTTCTTTCCAAAGTACCTTATATGGGGAATATGTGTATTCACCTACATTGTCTAATCTATAAAATGGTTGTGTGTGTTGATTAAAGAACTTTCCATTTTGAATACGAGTATCCAACAAGACATCATGGTAATAATTAAGCCATAAGTAAGTATCTGGCGCTGTTTGAGAAAGCACATCAACAGGTATTCCGTATTTGTATGTTGCAGTATGCGGAACGATCATAAATTCATTTGATTTAACTCTCCACTTTGCTATGTTTCTTCCTCCAAGCATAGGTAAAATGTAAGTTTCCTCCACTTCCCCTCTGTGAACTCCCATATCAATTACGTCTTGTCTGCGCTGTCTTGACATATCATTTTCAATGATTAGATTACCATTTTTCTTCCTAACTGGGGTTTTGAGAATATATACTCCTTTTGCTCCAGCGGGTTCTATCCCTTTACGTCCTTTGTAATGACGAGGTTTATTTTTATCAAGTATATTGTTTGCAAAACTCATATTGCCAAGAGTAAGCCATGCAGATTGTATATCATTCAAATCAACTGGTTGTGCAATTAAATCCTGATAAGTCAACCAATTTGACACCATGTTCCATTTTGCATGTGAGTCAATCTTTCTTCTATTAGTCTGGGAGTAAACACGATACGTGTTCATAGGATAGTTCATCTTGTTACCTTTAGAGAATCTTATTGCAACAGTTGGTATAGTGAATAGCTTGACCTTTGAAAAATCATGCACTTCCTCAACGGCAAAAGGAACACTTTGGCTGTTTCTTATAATTTCAAACTTTCTAAAGCCTTCTCCGCCCTTTGTTGATTTAAGGAAAGAAGCAGGAAGCAAAAAAACCATACTGCCACCTTCTTTGAGGTACTGATCTATTGCAACATAGGTAACAGCCATTCCAAAATCATCATGCGTAGTTTTTTTATCATAGGCATTCTTCTCAAATATTCCATAGCTTTGCCAAATGGTGAGAGTTCCAGTTCGATAACTACGACTCATAGCTTTCCAAGCAATCCATGGTGGATTGCCCACAACATAATCGAATTTGTCTCTTATCATCGTAGGGGCAAAGCTATTTCTCAAAATAATAGGCCAGAACGAATCTTTACCACTTCTATGCAAAACGTAAAGCTGATCAAATAGTTTTTTTACGATAGGAGCATCACTTGCATCTACCAATTTTTTTGCTATTACAATGTTCTCAAAGTTTTTATAGTCAGCTTGTTCATGAATACTTTTACTTAATAAAGTCAAGAATTCGTTTCCCAAAGCGAAACTCTTAAATTTGGGCAGTTCTATCGTACCCACAGATGTGTCCAAATTCAAAGTATCTCCGTTCTCCTCAGTATATACAACAGGTGATAAGATTGAATCTGCAATGAAAATTGGAATATTTACGGCTTCACCAAAATCCTCATTACTGTTAGCAAAATAGGCGGAAAACAGTATAAGAATGTAATTTGCTTTGGCTGCAACAACAGATATAGGGTTTATATCAAAGCCGACAATGTTATTTGTTATAGTTTCAATATCAGATTTGGTGATTACGCCATCATGATTTTTAATGATTCGCTTAATTGCGTGAGTGAGGAAAGTTCCTGATCCAGCAGTAGGATCAATTAGTGTTTTATCAATATCACCGTTATATCCAACCATATCAAGTGAATGCTCAACTATCCAATCAGGTGAAAAATACTCTCCCATTAAATGGCGCATTTCTTTAGGGATAAGCTCCATATAAACCTCTTGAAGTATATCCTGCACTTCTTCTGGCTTAGTTACGAATGTTGTAAGGTCAAATCGATCAAGGAGCTTTAATGTGTCATTTACTACCTCAACTTCAAAGGTATCATCGGTATAAGTAAACCATTCAAGAAAGTGTGCTTCAAAAAAGTTATTAACAAGTCTTGCGTAATTAACAGAAGTGCCATCAAACAACCAATCAATTTCGGACTTTGTCAATTCTTGCTGAATAGTAAAATTCGGATCAACTAATTGTGACAAAAAAGAATAAACGAGTAGCTTTAGGAAGATATTGAAAAAAGTTTGCATGGAAAAGAGATACATCTTGCTGTCAATATCAGTTTCAGCATCAATTCCATACGCATCCTTGATTTTTGAAGATACTTCTGTAAAATCAGTTGCTTCAGTATCGACACCATACATGATGCCAAAAACTCTATCCCATTCCTTGTAGAGCGTTCTTACCCTATTGCTATCGTCAAGATCATAAAGATTAAATTTAACCACATCATATATCTTGATTATTTTTTTGCGAACAAAATCACTTTTAACATTTATAGTATCCAAAAGATTTGATTTATTTAAGGTCATCTTTCTTTGCTGTGTAAGAAGCATAGAAAGACGCTTTAAGCCACTCTGAAAATCTTTTACTTCATAGCTGAATGCAAGATTAAGCTGGAACGGAATATTAGTTTTAACCTTTGCGGTATTGATTGAAGTTTTTTTTGTTGAGGGAACAAATCTTGCAAAAATAAACTTAACTCCATCAAAGCCTACACCAATACCTGATTTCAGCTTGTGTTCTATCAGTTCCTCTGAGTCATCATCGTTAATCCCAGAGCTACTGATAATGTAATCATAAAGTCCATGATCTTTGCTGTCCCTACCATAAAGTGCTTCGTTTAAGCCCTTTGGTGTGCGAAAATAATCGTTTTTCTTAAATTCAAACGATATATTTTGGAATGTAGCATCTGTTCTGCCACCTGCAAGTAGATTATCTTCACTTTTATAGTGATTGAGCATAGACGGATTAACTACTGTTAGGATTGGTTTAACAATATCAGAATGAAAATGAATTTTAACATCATCTTCATTTCTAAGAGATAAGCTCTTAAAATCTTTCTCTATCTTAATAAAATCCATGTTACTGTTTCCTTTCAAGGGTTAGTGCAATTGTATACTTGATCATTATAGCACAATTTTTTAGATTGGTCAATAGCTACTTTCCAAAAAATCAGCGTATTTTCCATTTGAAAAAGTCATTGGTCATAGTGATTAAACAAAAACTGCAAAGAATAGAAGGTATTATACCCATTTACGAGGATAAGACCATTCCCCCAAATGTACAATTATTCCTGTACCTCACTCATCAAAGCCACCCCGTCCTTGAATCCGACATTGTAAGCAGCTCTCATCTCAGCAGCGGCGGCATCGCTCACGCAGTCAAGTATCTTGTGGAATACTTCGATCTGTTCTTCACTCAGCGAATCCTCAAACGGTATGCAGAGCCTGTTGAACTCGTCCGAGAACTCTTCAGCATGAATATCACCCACACGGAGGTTGTAAATCATATCAATCATTGTAAGCACCCTTTCGGTTATTTTTTAGCTTGCTGTACCTGTCTTACAATGTTTGCCTGAAAACTTCTTTATGCCTACTGTCGTAAGTCTCAGGGCATGAAGCAGCTTATGGCTGGTCTTGGTCTGATCCTCCTCGCTATCATTCTCGTACCTGTTCTTGAGGGTATGATGACGGGTGCGGTGTAATCTGACACACGCTAATCAAGAAAAGAGACAAGCGTAAA
>JAKPTX010000007.1 GCA_029570835.1 Bacteroidota bacterium | reverse complement strand
GCGACAATATAGGGATCCCGCTTTGATATCTTGAATGTTTTTAAGAGCTCATAAATGATCCGATTTAGGTGCATCATCCGAAGTTGGTCCGGGTGGATTGTAACCCCCCTATTATTTAAAAAACCTAAAAAAGAATCATGATTTTGAATCACATCGTAAAGATTATCAGCTGTTTGGTCATTTGATCGCAGAAAATAATGAGCCACCATCATGCGATAATAGGGTAAATCCGGATTGGCTATCCATTCCACAGCCGAACTCAAAAGCATCACCCATGTAGAGGAAGATAATGTCAGAGATTCTGAAGAGATGATCGGAATTTCATTTTTGGAAAGTAGCAAGCCCAAATCTGAAAGTGTACTATTCCCACTCATCAATACAGCTATATCACCAAAAGGAACTCCTTCCTTTTTTAATTGCAAAATCGTTTGCAAAGTTTCTTCAATGAGATAAGATGTGTTATCTCTCTCATCATCTTCGGTTTTAAATTGAATAGAGACCAATCCGGGATCCTTGTTTTGATTGGTTTTCTGCTCCACCTCACTGTAATACTCTTTCAACTCCTGCATACCCCCGGATTGAACCCAGTAATCGAAAAATTTATTATTAAATTGAATTATGGAAGGAGTAGATCTATAGTTGGTGTCCAAATGCACATTATTGACTTGAGAGGAATTTAATACATTGCTTTTCAGGGCTTTAGAAAATGTTTCCGGTTGTGACAATTGTTTTAACAATTCAGGATCACCATTTCTAAATCGGTATATGGCTTGTTTTAGGTCACCAAATATTGCCACCTTACCCATTTCCCCGAACTTATCTCCTGCCAACGCATTAATCAATAACGGAACCAGATTTTCCCATTGTAACAGGGAGGTATCCTGGAACTCATCAATAAAGAAGTAACTGTATTTATTTCCAATTTTTTCATAAATATAGGGTGCCTCTTCATCTTTTATTTCACTGTGTATCAATCTATTAGTATCACTCAAATAGAACAGATTCTCCTCCTTTTTGATCTCTTCGATAATCTCTTGCATATCATTGAGTAGTGCTAATTTAGATAGATTGGATGAAAGAAAATGAATCGTTTT
>JAKPTX010000006.1 GCA_029570835.1 Bacteroidota bacterium | reverse complement strand
CGTGAAAAAATCGGAGTGATGTTTGGTAATCCTGAGACCACTACCGGAGGTAATGCACTGAAGTTTTATGCTTCCGTTCGTTTAGATATTCGCCGTACTTCCCAGCTCAAAGATGGGGATACAACTTCCGGCAACAGGGTTAAGGTAAGAGTGGTAAAAAATAAAGTTGCTCCTCCTTTCCGCTATGCTGAATTTGACATCATGTTTGGGGAAGGAATCTCTAAAACGGGAGAGATTGTCGATTTGGGTGTTGAAAAAGGAATTATTAAAAAAGCCGGATCCTGGTTCTCTTATGGAGATAGCAAACTAGGTCAAGGACGAGATGCCGTTAAACAACTTCTTGCCGACAATCCTGAACTATCAGATGAGATAGAAGGTAAGATCAGAGAGATATTATAAAAAAAAATTTTATGAGAGTTTCGATTTGGGTAGGATTATTATTTCTTTCTACGATTTTGGTACTTGGAGGCTGTAAAAAGGGAAAAGATCCTTATCAGGGTCTCCCCAAGGAGTTGGCTGAATTGAGTAGACAGATTGATAAGCACCCCAAGAAAAGTGAATTATATTATCAACGTGCGCAATACTACTACACTCGTGGATTTATCCAGGAAGGATTCCAGGATGCTGCTAAGGCTGTTCAATTGGATGAAAAAAATCCTGATTACAGGGTTTTAATTTCTGACTTCTATTTCGCAACGAAAGAGACGGACTTAGCAGAAGAAAGTTTACTCAAAGCAATTGAGTTGGATTCCAAACATAATGAAGCCCGATTAAAATTAGCTGAATTATACTATCACTTAGGGATGTTGGATGAGTGCAACAGTACTCTTGATGAAACTCTCAAACTACAACCTTTTAATCCTACTGCACACCTCATCCGTGCTTTTTGTTTGAAAGAAACACAGGATACTACTGAGATGTTGCGTATGCTACAATTGGTTATAGACCAAAATCCCAAAGAAAAAAAAGCATTTTTAGAGTTGGGGTACTACTATCAAGAACGTTTAGATCCTTTAGCCATTCAGTATTACCAAAATGGATTGCGTATTGATCCTACTGACAAAGAACTCAATTTTAATCTAGCTAAATTATATCAAGATTTAAGAGAATTGGATGCTGCGATTCAACAGTATAATTCCATTCTCACTTTTGATCCAAAAAATATTAACGTCTTCAATAATTTAGGATATATCTACCTCTACTATTACGATCAATATGATGAGGCGATAGCCTATTTTACAAAAGCTATTGAGATTGACCCTACTTTTGTCAATGCAATCTGCAATCGTGGAGTTGCATTTGAGTTGAGTAAACAATATAGTAATGCACGTCAAGACTTTGAAAAGTGTGTTACGTTGGATCCTCATTTTGAGCCTGCTATCAAAGGATTAAACCGACTAGATAAAATTAAGAAATAGACGATGCGAAACACAAACACTGATCCTGACTACAACCGACTATCCTCTGCTGATAAAGAGTATGAGCAAAGGATTCGTCCCACCGACTTTTCCAACTTTTTTGGTCAGGAAAAAGTGATTGACAATATCGTTATCTTCGTGAAAGCTGCCCGAGGTCGTGGCGAAGCATTGGATCATGTGTTGCTTCACGGTCCTCCCGGTTTGGGAAAGACGACCCTATCGCATATCATTGCCAACGAAATGGGAGTCAATATTAGGATCACCTCCGGCCCGGTTATTGACAAACCAGGAGAGTTAGCGGGTTTATTGACTAATTTAGAGCCCAACGATGTATTGTTCATTGACGAAATCCATCGTTTATCTCCTGTTGTGGAAGAGTATCTTTATTCTGCTATGGAGGATTACAAGATTGACATCATGATTGATACGGGTCCCAATGCACGTAGTGTTCAGATCAATTTGAACCCATTTACTCTCATTGGTGCCACTACTCGATCGGGATTGTTAACTGCTCCATTGCGTTCCCGTTTCGGAATTAATCTCAGACTTCAATACTATGATATTCCCACATTAGCCAAAATCATCAATCGTGCCGCAGGCATCTTACAAGTCAAGATTGATGCCAATGCAGCCCTTGAGATTGCAGGTCGCAGTAGAGGAACACCACGTATTGCCAATCTGTTATTACGTCGCGTTCGTGACTTTGCACAGATTATTGGTGATGGACGCATAACGCTTTCGATCACTCAAACTGCATTAACAGCTCTCAATGTGGATCAGCACGGATTAGATGAGATGGACAATAAGATCCTGAATACTATTATTGAAAAATTCAAGGGGGGACCTGTAGGATTAACTACCATTGCTACTGCTGTTGGCGAAGACCCCGGAACGATAGAGGAGGTTTATGAACCTTTTCTGATCCAGGAAGGATATTTAATGCGCACACCCAGAGGCAGGGAAGTTACTGAAGCAGCATATAAACATTTGGGGAAATTAAGATATCCGGATAATTTATCTTTGTTCTAACTTTAAAAATAGAATATTATGAAAAAGTTTTTTTTACTTACAGTTTTATCACTATTAGTGATCAATAGTTTTGCTCAAAGCAATTATGCGCCCGAACCCAGAGGGTATCGTGTATTAGTATCCGTTTTTGGAGGTCCTACCATAGATTGGCTTCAACCTAAAACAACAGATTATTCCAGAGTAGGGATTGCACCCGGTGTTCGTGTTGGAATTCCTATTGATATCAATTTAACAGATCGGGAAAATTTCTATTTTTCCACCGGTCTTCATTTAAAATTTGACCATAGCGTTATTCATTTACCTGAACAATATACTGTTTTCAAAAATGACACATCCTCCAGACATTTTGATGCTGATGCTGACCGTCACTTTTCACACCTCTATTTAACTCTTCCCACCGGCATAAAAATGAAAGTCGCTGCTAACTCAAGAAACATATTCGGATTTAATGCCGGACTATACCATTCACTCTATATTTGGGGGAAAACATTTGATCAATTTGAATCTGATAAATTGAATAAGGAATTTTCAATAACAACTTCTAAAAAGGATGATCACTATGCTGCCATGTTTAAAGAGTCTTTATATGCCGGAATCGGATATGAGTACAAAATTAAAAATAATCTACGCACCTATTGCTATATGAACTACGTATTTACTTTCACTAACTTCTTTGCTCCTAACCAACTCAACGTGTACGGTAACGCTGAAAAAGCATTATCTCACGGTTTAGAGTTTATTGTAGGAATTGGATTATAACCTGTACTAGATGAAAATCATCTGTGTTGGACTCAATTACCGTGATCATATTGAGGAGTTAGGCTTCAGTGCTCCTGATGAGCCTATCTTCTTTTTAAAACCGGAGACCGCTTTGTTGGTTCGTAATCGTCCCTTTTTCCTGCCCGATTTTTCTCAGGAGATCCATTATGAAGTGGAGCTCCTGGTGCGTATTAACAAATTAGGAAAACATATTCAGCCCCGATTTGCTCACACCTATTATAATGAGATTGGGTTAGGGGTTGATTTTACAGCACGGGATATTCAGGAAAGACTGAGAAAAGAGGGACTTCCGTGGGAGCAAGCCAAATCATTTGACGGTTCTGCAGTAGTGAGTCCATTTATTCCTAAAAATCAATTTTCAAATCTATCCGAAATTCGTTTCTCTCTGCAAAAAAATGGAGAAACTGTTCAGATTGGGAATAGCAACAACATGATTTTCAATATTGACCAATTGATCTCCTACATTTCACAATATGTTACATTAAAAATCGGTGATATCATTTTCACCGGTACGCCTGTGGGTGTCGGTCCGGTATCGATCAATGATCGATTAACCGGCTATATCGAGGATCAGAAAATGTTTGATTTCAAAATTAAATAAACAAGTAGTTTTATGAATATAAAAACCCGTTTAATAGTGATGAACTTTTTGCAATTTTTTGCATGGGGTTCTTGGTTAATCTCTTTGGGAAGCTATTTAGGAGGAAATTTGGGCTTTGGGGGAGTTCAAATTGGAAGTTTTTATGCCACCATGGGCATTGCCTCACTTTTTATGCCTGCTTTGTTGGGTATTGTGGCTGACCGGTGGATTCCTGCTCAAAAAGTGTTGGGTTTGGCTCATTTTACAACAGCACTTTTTTTAATTATTGCTGCTACTCAAACTAGTTACACTCCTTTGTATATCTGCATGATGCTGGCTGTCATGTTTTACATGCCCACCATTGCGCTTTCCAATTCAGTCGCTTTCAATGCACTGGAAACTAACAATTTGGATACTGTAAAATCTTTTCCTCCCATTCGTTTTTGGGGTACTGTCGGATTTATAGTAGCCATGTGGATTGTGGATTTGACAGGCTTTAAATCAAATAATATGCAGTTTTATCTTTCTGCAGCGACTAGTATTCTGTTAGGTTTTTATGCTTTTACACTACCTCACTGCCCCATTGCTCCTAAGAAGAAATCAGGCTCAATTATTGACCTGCTGGGATTCAGAGCATTCACACTCTTTAAAGACTCCAGAATGGCGATTTTCTTTATTTTTTCCATGCTGTTGGGAGCTGCTTTACAGATCACCAATGGGTTTGGTGCTCCATTTTTAGAAAGTTTTCAATCAGTTCCTGAATTTGCAAACAGTTTTGGAGTTAAGCACCCTGTCATACTGATCTCCTTATCCCAAATATCGGAAACTTTCTGTATCCTACTGATTCCCTTTTTCTTAAAACGGTATGGAATTAAGAAAGTAATGCTGATCAGTATGTTTGCCTGGGTATTACGATTTGCTTTGTTCGGATTAGGAGATCCGGGAAGTGGATTATGGATGCTTGTGCTTTCCATGCTTGTATATGGAGTTGCTTTTGATTTTTTCAATATTTCCGGAGCTCTTTTTGTCGATCAGGAAACCGATATTTCGATTCGTTCCAGTGCACAAGGTCTATTTATGTTGATGACTAATGGTCTGGGCGCCACTTTTGGATCCCTAGCTGCCGGTGCTGTTGTTTCCCATTACGTTCCGGATATTACTAAGAATGAGGGCTGGAGCAGTGCCTGGTTTGTTTTTGCGGCTTATGCCCTGGTTGTTGCAATTCTATTTATTTTCTTGTTTCAATACAAACATGTGCGTGAAGAAAAAGAAGAGATCAAACAGGTTATATAAGAGGAAAAATCAGTAATAAAAATGGGGTCAAAATATCAGTATATAACGGTGTTAAGTTAAATTATTGGATGAAATAATCTTTTTCGCCATGGTATATTAAAAAAAAATGTATATTTGCAGGCTAAAATTTAAAGTAACAAAAATCATTTAATGTATTAATAATCAAATAATTACAAAATGCGTAACAAAGGTTTATTTTTATTTTTCTCAATACTTATCGCCCTTACATGTTTGTATTGTTTATCATTCTCGTTTGTAAGTTGGAAAATTGGGAAAGATGCTCGCAATTTTGCTAATGATCCTGCTGTTATCGAAGAGGTTGTTAAACAAGCAGGTGGAGATAAGATGTTAGAGCAACATTTGCGCGACTCTGTAGTCAGTGCAAGAGAAACTCAATATTTAGCAGATAAAAGCGATCAAAAAGTATTTTTAGGTGAAACTTTTAAGAAAGTTCAAGGAAAGGAGATTAAATTAGGATTGGACTTGAGGGGGGGGATGAACGTGCTGTTGGAAATCTATTATCCTGATGTTGTGAAAGGATTAGCGGACAACACAGACGAACTTTTTGACTCATCTTTTGAAAAAGCTGAAGTAGAATACGCAAAAAGTCGCGGCAACTTTGTTACCATTTTCAGAAACAAATTTAACGAAGAAAAGCAAGCGATGAATATGCCTAACGCATCTCTATATACTTATTTTGGAGAGAAGTTAGGAACAAAAACTCGTTCAGATGATGAGATTGCTTCATTATTAAATAAAAGATCTGATGACGTATTGTCAACAGTTTCAGGTGTTATCAGTGCTCGTATTGATAAGTTTGGAGTATTGCAAGCCAATATTCAAGAATTACAAGGTGGACGTATTTTGGTTGAGTTACCCGGTGTTAAAGAGACTGACCGTGTAACCGATCTTTTAAAAAGTACCGCTAAATTAGAGTTCTGGGAAGTATATAATGATGTGGTTAATGGACAAACCATTCAACAAAGATTCGCGGTTGCCGACGGATTGCTAGTTGAAGAATTAAAGATGAAACTCTCAGCAAAAGGATCTGATGATGACTCTACTGAAACTGCAGTAACGGAAGAGACCAACACTCCGGAAGCTGCTGTAGATGGAATCTTAGCGAGAGCTGAGGTGGTTGCTCCAAACGGTGCTATCCCCGTAGCTTACTTCAAAGAATCTCAAATGAAAGAGATTGACCTATTACTTCCCGATATTACTCGTTTGATGAGCGATCGTAATATTGTATTGATGTGGGGGAAACCCGATAATGACAAATCCAATCTTTATCCTCTCATTCCATTAAAGAGGAAAAACGATAAATTTGGACCACTATTGAGTTCAGAAACTATCAATGGTGAAAGAGTAGTTAAAAATGCAAAACAAGACGTAGATCAAAATAATAGAATTGTAGTTAATATGTCCATGGACAGCAAAGCTACTGAAGAGTGGAGAAAGATTACCAAGGCAGCCGTTGACAATAAAAATATAAAAATGACAGCCATTGCCATTGTTTTGGATGACTTTATCTACTCCTACCCTACTGTTCAATCTGAAATCCCCAATGGACAATCTGTAATTTCCGGATCATTCTCTATTGAAGAAGCCAAGATATTGGCTACAGTACTTAATTCAGGAAACTTAGATGCCAGAGTTGACATTGTTCAATCTGAGGTGGTAGGACCAACTTTAGGTAAAGAGTCAATCAATGCCGGACTTATTTCCTTTGCATTGGCTTTCTCATTGGTTTTACTTTATATGTTCCTATACTACGGACGCGCAGGTTTTGTTGCTGATATTGCCTTGTTGACCAACGTATTCTTCCTTATGGGGGTTTTAGCCTCCTTAGGTGCTGTATTAACCTTACCCGGTATTGCGGGGATTGTTTTAACCATGGGGATGGCTATAGATGCCAACGTACTGATCTACGAGCGTATCCGAGAGGAGGTCCGTGCAGGTAAGGGTATGAGATTAGCTGTAAACGAGGGTTACCAAAATGCTTACTCGGCCATTTTTGATGGTCAGATTACAACCTTGATTACAGGTATCGTGTTGTATTATTTTGGATCAGGTCCGATTAAAGGTTTTGCTACTACTTTGATTATCGGGATTATCACTTCTCTATTTACAGCTATTGTTATCACTCGTTTGATTCTTGAAAGAGAAATCAGTAAAGGAAAAGAGCATAAATTCGGTAACAAATATACATTGCATTTATTTTCTAATACTAAATTCGACTTTATTAAAACGCGTAAATTTTTCTATCCTTTTACCCTTGTTTTGGTCGCCATTACGTTTATTTCATTCTTTACATTGAAACTGGAACCCGGCGTCGAGTTTACAGGTGGAAGAAACTACGTAATACGCTTTGATCAGGATATCAAGACTAACGAAATTCGTGATGCCGTTACAGCTGAATTTGGTGGAAATCCTATAGTTAAGACCTTCGGTAGCAACTCTCAGGTTAGAATTACTACGAACTATAAGATTGACGAAAAGGATCCTGCAGTTGATAAAGAGTGTGCAGAAAAATTGTATAATGCTTTGAAAGGCTTTTATGTTAAATCTGAGATTACGCTTTTAGATTTTACAGAACAACAAGACCCACGTGGAATTCAAAGTTTGCAAATTGTTCAACCCAGTGTAGCAAAAGAGTTGCTCAGAGATGCCGTTTGGGCGGTTTTAATCTCCTTGGTGTTAATTTTCCTCTATATTGCCATCCGTTTTAAAAACTGGGAATTTGGAATCGGTGGTGTTGTAGGTTTGGCTCACGATGCTCTATTGACAATTGGACTTTTCTCGCTACTGCATAAAATTATGCCTTTCTCCATGGAGGTTGACCAATCCTTTATCGCAGCTATTTTGACGGTAATCGGGTACTCAATCAACAACGTGGTAATTATTTATGACCGTATCAGAGAAAATGTATCTCTCTATCCAAAACGAGAAATATATCAAAATATCAACGACTCTGTAAATCAAACTTTAGGACGTACCGTTAACACAAGTGGAACCACTATTATTGTATTGCTTATCATCTTCATTTTTGGTGGAGAGGTAATTCGTGGATTTATCTTTGCTATGATGAGCGGTATTTTGATTGGTACCTATTCCGGTCTATTTATCTCAGCTCCTTTAGCATACGACCTATTAAGTCGTAGGGATAGAAAAGGTAAAAGAGTTAAAAAAGCTAAAGTTGAACTATTGAAATAGTTTTTTAGATAAGGATAAAAAAGAGTTGGTGAATTCATCAACTCTTTTTTTTATTCTGATATTTGATCTAAACGTTCTTTGAGATAAATAAGGTTGGGATTATTGGGATAATTCTTATTCAAGGTTTCATACATGGATTGAAGCAAATGGAGATGTTCTTTTTCTTCAATAAAAATTCTACGATTAAATCGCTGATAAAAGGCTGTCAAAGTAGCTAAAGAAGCGCTATTATTTCGGATTGTATGAAACAAAAAGTTTTGATGATTGAGAATATATTGGTTATATAATTTTTCTATTTCTATTTTTATAGAATCATTATAGAGATGCTCTTTATAAATTGCTTGCAGAGCTTCAACCGAATCTATAAAGAGTTTTAATTGACGATCCAACTGCCACATCAAAAGGGGATCTTTAGGTCCTGAAACCTGATAAGTTTTAACCAGGTTAGATGCATCCCCTTGAATCACTATTTTATTTCCGGGAGAAGCTAAAGTTACAATATAGTTAGTTTCAGAAAGGGCTATTTTATAAAAAGAAGGAAATTGCTCCAATTGCTCTGCAGTAATGCCTTGATGTTTAAGAGTAAAGTTTCCATTTTTTATTTCAGCCTCCATAATTTTCTGTTCGTAGTCAGGGAACAATTGATAGAGGGCTATTTTTTGCTGTGAACAATGCGTTAACTCTCCCTTAAAAGAGATCTCTTGAGTGGAAAAACTACATCCTAAAAAAAGCAATAGAACAGAGAAAAATAGAACCTTTCTAAAACCATCCTGACCCCAATTCCATTGACTGTTATTGATCCGTTTCATTGTAGGTTATAAGATTTAGAGATTGATTGTGAGATTGCATCAATTCACATCCACAATCTCTAACTCTTTTTCTTTTAGTTTGTCCGAAAATTTTAGGTTGGCAAGAACTGAACAAAAAACTCGCGAGTATAATGAGAATAATATAATTGCAATATCTTTTTTTCATAGCTTATCTTATCAAAGTTTCATCACGATCAGGTCCAACGGATACAATTGAGATTCTCACTCCTGTTTCTTGTTCAATAAAATGAACCATTTGCTTCAATTGTTCAGGTAGTTTTTCATACTCCCTAATTTTCGTAATATCCTCACTCCATCCTTCAAAGGAGCGGTATTGCGGTTGAATAGGGGCTTCTGAATCAGCCGGAAAACGATCGGTGATTTCACCATTAATTTTATATTCCGTACAGATTTTAACAGTTTTAAACCCGGTTAGAACATCAGCTTTTGTGAGCACTATCTCAGTAACGCCGTTAATCATGACAGCATATTTCAAAGCCACCAGATCGAGCCAGCCACAACGTCTTGGCCTACCGGTAGTAGAACCAAACTCAAAGCCCTGCTTTCTCATTCTTTCCCCATCCTGGTCAAAAAGTTCTGTAGGGAATGGACCGCTTCCCACACGGGTACAATATGCTTTTACAATCCCTATTACTCTACCTTGATGAGAAGGATTAAT
>JAKPTX010000264.1 GCA_029570835.1 Bacteroidota bacterium | reverse complement strand
CATTCCGTAAGAGCAGGGATACAACAGGCACTGGATTATGCCCACTGTCTTGATGTGCCATTTGTTTTTTCATCAAACGGTGACGGTTTCATTTTCCATGATAAAACTGCAATAAACACCTCAATCGAAATGGAACTCTCCCTTGATGAGTTCCCATCACCTCAACATTTATGGGGAAAATATAAGGTCTATAAGGGCATCACAGAGCCTGAACACGAAAGAATAACCTCTCAGGACTATTATTTTGACGGCTCAGGACGTAGACCAAGATATTATCAGCAAATAGCCATAAATCGCACAATAGAAGCCATTGCCAAAGGGCAGAACAGGATTTTGATAACAATGGCTACTGGAACTGGCAAAACCTACGTTGCCTTTCAGATTGCATACAGACTATGGAAGGCAGGTGTTAAGAAACGGATATTATTTCTGGCTGACAGGAATGCTCTCATCGAACAAGCTAACAGGAACGACTTTAAGCATTTCGGTGATAAAAAGACAGTGGTTAAAAATCGCAGAGTAGATAAATCTTATGAAGTTTATCTGTCATTATATCAGGGAATAACTGGTAGTGAAGAAGAGAAGAATATATATAAGCAATTCACCCATGAATTTTTTGATTTAATAATCATTGATGAATGCCATCGAGGTTCTGCCAGAGACGATAGCGCATGGCATGATATTTTAAAATATTTCAATAAGGCTACTCACATCGGTTTAACTGCCACTCCAAAGGAAACAAAAGTTGTAAGTAACATTGAATATTTCGGTGAACCGATTTATACATACTCACTCCGACAGGGTATTGAAGATGGATTTCTTGCACCCTACAGGGTGATACGGGTTGGGATAAATGTTGACTTGGAAGGCTGGAGACCCGAACGTGGGAAAACTGATAAAGAAGGTGATTTGGTGGAAGACAGAAATTATAACGTTACAGATTACGACCGAACGTTGGTAATTGATGAACGCACTCAGATTGTCGCAAAGAAACTAACCGAATACCTGAAAGGTTACGATAGATTTGCCAAAACTATTGTTTTCTGTGTTGATATCGACCATGCACAGAGGATGCGTTCTGCTTTGGTGAATGAAAATCCTGATTTGTCAGCCGAGAATTCAAAATATATTATGCAGATAACTGGCGACAATGAGGAAGGCAAGCGTGAACTTGACAATTTCACTGACCCTGAGCAGAAGTATCCAGTAATTGCCACAACATCAGAACTGATGACGACTGGTATTGATGCCATCACCTGCAAAGTAATTGTTCTGGATGCCAATATTGCTTCTATGACCAAATTCAAGCAAATCATAGGTCGTGGAACAAGAATAAACGAGGATTACGACAAGAAATACTTCACAATTATTGATTTCAGGAACGCCACAGACCTGTTCGCTGACCCTGATTTTGATGGAGAACCAATTCAAATTAAGGAAGTATCAAGTGATGTTGATATCACTGATATCGAGCCGCCAGAGGTTGATTTTCCACCCGATGTTGAGTTGCCACCAGAACCACCTCTCCTACCTGATGAGCCACCAGAACCACCACATACAAGACTTAAAGTTTATGTAAACGGGGTGGATGTTTCTATTTTGATAAGCCGTGAACTCTTTTTTGACCAACATGGTAAGCTGATTACAACAAGCCTGAAAGACCACACCAGAGAAATCATCAGGGGGCAGTTCGCTTCACTGGATGATTTTATTAATAAATGGAATTCCACAGATAAAAAAACGGCTTTGATTGAAGAACTTCAGCAGCAAGGAATATTAGTTGAAGCATTGTTTAAAGCCGTTAACAAGGAACTGGATTTATTTGATTTGATATGCCATGTTGCGTATGACATGCCACCACTTACAAGAAAAGAACGAGCAGAGAATGTCAAGAAACGTAACTATTTCACCAAATATGGTGAACAGGCAAGAAAGGTCATGGAAAACCTGTTGGATAAATATGCAGACGAAGGAATTGATGATATTGAAAGTATGGAAGTACTAAAGGTTAAGCCATTCACGGATTTTGGGTCACCAGTGGAAATTATTGGGGCATTTGGTAGTAAGAAAAAATATCTGGATGCGATACATGAATTGGAAACTGAACTATATAAGACAGCATAATGGAACAAAGGATTGAAATAATAAACAATTGGAACTTAAAAAAGCTATTTGGTGAGTTAGAGAATGGCAATATCAAAATTCCAAGATTTCAGAGAGGATATGTTTGGGAACGGTCAAAGATTGTGAAACTTTTAAACAGTATTTACTCTCAATATCCAATCGGGTCTTTCTTTATATGGGTTGCAAGCCTTGACTATAAAAACTTTTGTAGAGAATTGACAGAACTTAATTTGCCTGAGCAACCTGAAGCTAATAACTATAGTTTTATCCTTGATGGTCAGCAAAGAATAACATCGCTTTATGTTGCACTTAAAGGCAAGAAGCTAAATGGCACAGACTTCTCAACTATTTGCTTTAATCTTGAAAAAAAGGAGTTTCAAATACCACGACTAAAAAATGAGAAACATAATATCCCAGCATGGAAACTCTTTGATACAACTGCTTATGGTGATATTTTAACAGACTATGCTATTTCCGACAGAGAAACTGGCACAAGCTATTCCACAGTTTGGCGTGATTGTCAACAAATTTTCACTGACTATCCAATAAGTATCATAAAGACCCTGAAGATGGATTTGGAGCAAGTAGTGACAATTTTTGAACGTATTAATCAAGGTGGGAAAAGGTTGGCATTATTTGACCTCGTTCATGCAAGCGCATGGTCTCCCAGTTTTGACATGAGAGAAAAAATTAACGAATTTAACAGTGAACCTAATGTTATGAATTTCGGTGGACTTGGGAATGAAGTGTTTATTCAATCCCTTTCATTAAATGCATTTGACGATTGCCGAAATTATAATCAGTTGCATTTAACTGCTGAAATTGCAAATCAGTTATGGGAGAAGACTATTGAATGCTTACGAATGTCAATCGATTTTATTAGGACACTTGGGGTCAGGTTTATTGACTTTATACCATATAGTTCCTTTTTTCCTGTATTGCAGTATTATTTTTTCAAATCAGGAAATAGAAGCATTAAGAGTGAGCATGTAAAATTTATTGAAGATTGGTTCTGGTCTGCGACATTTTCACAAAGATATTCAAGTTCCAGTCTGACCCTTATGAAAGAAGATGCTACATGGATTTACAATTTATCACAAGGGATACTGGAAACCAACACATTTGGTGTATCGCTTACTATTAAGGAACTATTGAAGGTTCGAATGCAGAATATATCTGTAATTAAAAATGGCGTACTCTGCTTGATGGCACTTGAAAATCCAAAGGATTTTGATAACGGACAAATGGTAATTCTTGACCGTTCAAATGTATCAAGGTCAAATAGCAAAGAGAACCATCATTTCTTCCCATATTCACTAAGACAGAAATTTGGAACAGACAGTAATGGTATTAACAGTCTTCTGAATTTCGTTTTAATTTCTGGACGGCTTAACAGGGAAATTTCAAACAAATTACCGTCAGATTATCTGAAACAATATGAAGAAACTAACACAAGTATTGAAGAACACCTATTATCACATTTCATAAATCAAGATGCTTTAGAGGCTGCAAAAGTCGATAATTTTCAATTATTTATACAAAAGCGTGGAGAGTTTATTCTGGATAAAATAAAATTGAAAGTTAGGATGCAATCATTTACAGAGCCAGAAGAAGATATTCTTGAGGATAATATTGAATATGAAGAACCTTTAATTGAAGAAGTAGCATAATGGCAAATATTTCTGGCATAATAAAGAGCATAAGGGACATAATGTGGCAAGACACTGGTTTAAATGGTGATGCCCAACGTATAGAGCAACTTGGATGGATGTTTTTTTTGAAAATATTTTCAGATAAAGACCAAGAACTTGAGTTATTAAATGATAATTACAAATCACCAATACCACCAGAATTCCACTGGAAAAAGGAAAAAGGGAACTGGGCAGGAGATGATGAGGGAATTACGGGAGATGACCTGTTGACATTCGTTGACCAGAAACTCTTTCCAGCATTACGTAATATTGATTTGAGTATTGGCAATGGCAGAGCATTAATTGTACGTGAGGTATTTGAAGGTAATCACAATTATATGAAAAGCGGCATCAACATCCGCAAAGTGTTGAACAAGCTAAACGAACTGGATTTTAATATTGCAAAGGAGCGGCATGCTTTCGGTGAAGTTTATGAAAGCATCTTGAAAGACCTTCAGAGTGCTGGTAAATCTGGAGAATTTTATACCCCAAGGGCAATTACCAGTTTTATCACTGAAATGATAAATCCTAAGCTGGGCGAGAAAATCCTCGACCCAAGTTGTGGTACGGCA
>JAKPTX010000262.1 GCA_029570835.1 Bacteroidota bacterium | reverse complement strand
GGATCCTTGCCTAAAAACACTGTTGCCCACTTCAATTGGAGTGGGAAATTCCTGAAACGATAGGTCATGTAGTAATCAACAAAGTGATAAGAACTATTAAGGTTGAAGTCAAACGGATTTGTATCCCAAAACTTTGCACCTGGCGAATAAATGTCCTGTACTGCTACCGAAAACCCTGGAGTCACTTGATAAATAACAAATGGCATTGCTGTCTTATAAATATTATCGAAAGATGCACCTGCAAACAGACCAAACATCCATTTGCCTTTCGCAAAAGTGATTTGAGGTTCAAACGCCGGTGCTTCTCCAAACAACTTGCCACGACCTATACCACGCCAATAATGTTGCGTCACGTATGTAGAAGAAAGTGTTATTTTCAACGGATTCTGAGGTTCTTCTACTGCTTGTGCATGAGAGAAAACCGGTATCATAAGAAACGATACAAAGATGAACATGGCTTTTTCATGCCTGTACATACGTGTTGGTTTAGTAATGAGAGATGCCCACAAGCTGGTAATCAGTATCTTCAACATATCTTTATACAAAGTATTTCGTAGTCCTGTCATGTCAGTTAAATTACATAAAAAATTTTTGAGTATTCACAAGCGTACCACTAATTCCCTGCAGTTGCTGCATTTCAATTGCTGAATTCTCATTTTTAGTACTACTCATAAAAGCCATGCAAAAATCCAGTTTATAGAATGGTAACCTGGCTGATTTCATTATCGTCCAACTTCTTAGTGTCGTTCTAAAACGGCTCTTTCGGGTTTACGAAAGATCAGCTTGTGTATCGGGCAAAGCCAAATGTGCCGTTTGTCTTAGCATTGGTGGTAGCCGTGGCAGATCGAGGCACGCAACTGTTTTTGCCTGGCGGCTTCAGCAGCAAAGCCGGGCCGATAAAGCACCGACTGGTTTTTGTGGTGCTGATCTGGCGGATTAGTGCGCAAAAACCAGCCGCGCCACGGAGTGCCAATGACATATACCGGCCTGTTGGCAATAGTTGCCTTATTATATTTTCAGGTCGTTGGGATTCTGGCTACAATCCCAGATTGAATGGATTAATATCTTATCTGGAAAATTCTCGTAGAAGACTATATACGATTTGATTATAAGTCCACGAATAGACTCAAAATCTGACTTATGACCAATATCCGGATGCTTTTCCAGTAGTTTTACTGCTCTGGAAATTTGAGCATAAAGTTTCACTGAATAGGACTTATTTCCATTTCTTTCAGTGTAGAATTGGAGAATACTTGATAGCTTTATTTGGGCTTTTCTAGACCAAACTATCTTGCGTTTAGCCATGCTTTGATTTCTTTGTCTAGCAGTGCGTTATCAATTACTAGCCCTTTCTTAACATCTTCTCGAGATTCAATTATTTCATCTTTTTGTTCAGCTGTCAGATTTAATACTTTCTCATTTAACTTGGAATCTAGAATGGTTTTCAAAGCTTTCAGAAAATTGGCATCTTCAATTTCTGATATTCTATGGATGAGTTGTTTCTTTAATTCAGTTGTTGTCATGATGATACATGCTTTTTACAAAGATAATCAATATTGTTCTTATACCAGATTGCCTACAATCATTGCCAACAGCCGGGCGGGATGTTTTGTTTGCGTGCCCCGACGCTAGAAGGGGATGGCGCAGTTTTTGCCATCGCGGCGCAGCAAAAACCTCTGTTATCAAGTTATCGCGCCGCTGCTACAAGTTTGCAGGGCATTACAAAATTCTCTTTTTTACATCGTGTTATAGGGGACGAGCAAAAACTGTGACAAACAAATGCAATATACCGTCCTGTTAGGTGGCGTAGTTTATTTGCTATTGTAAAGTTAAAATTCATTTTGCCCTGGGTTTTGGTACATCCTTTACAAAAGCCATTATTAGGTTATCCATAATTTTTGGATATGATGTATTGAATGATTCTTTGTCGATGGTGAAAATCTGATGCTTGCATTTATCAAAGAGGGCCTTTATCAAACAACAATATTTTTTAAAATCTGCGAATTGTTCGGAAATGCCCTTTGGAAGATAGACTGATTTGTATTTACCTTTTTTTGTGAAAAAACTTTTATATTCTTGGGTGAAAAACCTCACTGTATATTGTCTATCTATCGGAGGTACTAATTGAGGTAAAATATGAGCTAAAGTCTTTGAGTTTGCAACAATAGTAGATTCAGAAATAGAGACTTTAAGGTTATGATAGATTTGTTCAAGGTTGTCAATATAATCCTTATAATCCTTTAAACTAACTTGATGCATCCCAATATGCCTTAGCCTTCTTAATTCTTCACCATGTATTAAAATTGATTTTTTGAATTCTGAGTAATTGATCATTTTTGTCTTAGTATAATCTGGATCACCCATTTTATGCATCCCCCATGCAGCTAACGTTGCATAAATCATTTCTATATGGCGTTCAGATATGAAATTCGTTTCTTGTTCTTTAATCGCCTGTATGTGGAAATATATAGATGGTCCTCCAAAATCTTTTGAGACATCTAATGATCGTTTATAATAATGACCTAATTTTGATAATAGATCATCCTCATTCTTGATTCTGCTATTTAATTCTTTTCTTTTAAGAGAGACTTTTAGTGGTTTTGAACTCTCATCGCAGAAAAAGTTACTACTCGTTTTCACAATGGTGTAAATCTGAGCTAGTAATGCATGATCCAAGTTTTTATAATGTCCTTTTTCAACATTTGAAATGTGAGATACGGTCCCATAGAGATAAGGATATTTTTCTTTCACCAAAGCTTTAATTTCTTGCGGAGTTAAAGGATTTGCCGTTAAGCTTAGAATATTCTTAATGGCATTGGTAAGGGTCATGTTTAAGAGATTTATGATAGTGTTTTAAGAAGTTGGCTGGTGAATATCTCATTTTATGCTGTTTAGATGAGTGTTACTATGCTGCCTAACGTTCGGCGGCAGGGGGCGGTGCTGCAGTGTCGGGGTGGCGCGTGTTTTTGCACGTGTGATACGATGCAGGGTTATGATTGTTATTAGTTTATTCTCGCGTTGGCAAAAACCGTGACACCAGGCGGGAGCCCCCGGCGGTAGCCGGGGCAGGCCGTGGTGCCAGCCACAAAACCTTCCTCTTTAGTTACCTAATTGTCGCGCCACGGAGCGCCAATGACATATACAGGCCTGTTATAGCTAGTGCCCTTTATTAAGGCCTGTATATAAGGTTTATTTCTGATAGTTCCTGTCCAATTTGATGAATTCCAAGCAGTATTTTTTCAGTCTGGGCATCAGATGGTTTCTTACGACCCTGTACATACTGAGAAAGTAAGGTTGGATTCATGCCAATCTTATTGGCGAGAAACTTTGCGTTTATTACTTTGTAGTACTGGAAGAACTGTTTAAAATCGATTTCAAACTTAAGGTTCTCATGCGTAATGAGGATTCCTTTTTCTTCAAAACAGAGATTTGCAGCATCAAGTGCATTATCAATTAATTCAGGAATTGTCCTGCCAGTAGTATAGATAGGATAGTCTTTAGAGAAGGCAGAAAAACCAGTGTCTGTTTTTTCCACTATCATTTTAATTTTTTTGTTCGTTGTTTTCATCTCCATCACCTTTATTTATTTTCCAACTTCAAACCTGCATCCTTGAGTATCTTTCTCTCAAGCCCTTTACCAACCTCCTGACTACCATGATTTGGGAAGATGATCATGCCTGATTTCTTGTCATGTTTGAGTTTTACATGCGAACCTTTTTGTGAAACAGGGTACCAACCGTCTTTTGTCAGGATCTTATATAGCTCAGAACATTTCATTGTCTGTTGAAAAGATATTACAATACAAAGGTAAATAATAATTTACCTAGATGCAAACTTTCTTTTGTATTTGTTATCGCATTGGCTATAACGTTCGGCGGTATGTGCAGTTGGCGCAGAGTCGAGGTGGCGCACGTTTTTGCACTCGTGATGCGCTGCAGAGATATGATGTTGTTTTGTTTATTCTCGCGTTGGCAAAAACCGTGACACCAGGCGGGAGCCCCCGGCGGTAGCCGGGGCAGACCGTGGCGCCAGCCACAAAACCTTCCTCTTTAGTTACCCAATTGTCGCGCCACGGAGCGCCAATGACATATACCGACCTGTTACCTGCTGGGCATTTTACTTCTTATTTGCATTTTATGGGGATCCTGCCTGGTGTTAAATACATCAGTTATTAACATACCCTCTTTGACCCTTTTGTGTAGATAATCTTGTAATTACCCTCTACGAGGTTCCTATGTTCTTCATTAAGTCTTATGAGATTTGGCTCAAGTTGCCCTGATAGAAGGATGTTTGAATAGTTGTTTGGTGGCATTGAATATTTTTACACGGTTTCTGGAAGCGACGTTAATGCTAGCCGACGCTTTGTAGAATTGGTATATTTTAAGTAGTGAATTAGCTGCAAAATCAGTCAGGATGATTTACATAGGACTACCAGGATTCTGATTCTTTTTCTAAGGCTTCTTGAGTCTTGTATTTGCCAGATTTGTAATCTTGGTCTGATATTTCAACTCTTTCAATTAACTGTTTCTGCGTAAACGGTTTCAGCTTCCTTTCAGACCGGACTTTATTTTCTAGAATGGCCAACTCAATCTTGTTGAATTTTTTTTCATCTTCAAGACCGGCTATGTATTCAATTGCATTGAGTTTTCTTGTCTGTAAATCCATGACTGCTATTTTTTACAAATATACAACACAAAAGCCTACTCTATGTTAACTCAACTTAGCCTTGCAGGTAACGCTCAGCAGTATGGTTAATTGCCGATTTCGAAGCACTTTCCTATCATGTTACAACTACTTTTGATACGAGCTGTGCTGCTCGAATACCTTCTGCACCGGCAATTAGCTATACCGCATGTTATGGGGCTGGTTTTTAATGGACTTCTACAGGACCATTATATTTTGCATCACCTAAACCCAATATCGGATAAAAAATAAATGGCAAAAACAATAGTCCAATTGTAAACCCTATACTTTTACCAAAACTCTTTGATAATAAATTAGTCATCCATATCGCAAATACTATATTTACTATTGGAATTAAAAATAATAATAACCACCACCACGGTTTTCCAATAATTTCCAAAAGAACAATAATGTTGTAAATTGGAATCAGACAAGCCCATCCAGGTTTATTTGCCTTTAAATAAATCTTCCATAGTGATACAATTAGTAGAATAACGATTGCTAAATAGATAATAATTGCTACTTCCATTATATTAGTATTTTGTTTTCCTACTCATAAAGGCTTTTCGGATTTCGCCCCGTTTATTAAAGTGGGTTCTGGTCTCCACTTTGAAATTTCAATAATAACATTTTGTTGTCACTTTGGGTGGTCAGCCCGTTGGCTTTCGCAGACCGTCTTGTTTGTTTTCACTTGCCCCTAACAAATGAACTTTATTGTCCGTGTTATGAGCCAAGCCCTTTTTTAAGCATTATCTCACTTTTTTAATTAAATCTTCACACTAAGAAATACATAAGTGGTATTAATATAGTCTATTATTTCAGATATAAGCAAACATTATCAATTGATCCAACATCAGGTCCAGTAATAAACTCACCTCTTATTTTCAGACTAGTAAGACTGGATAACACCTTGGTAAGGTCCTCTTTACTTGCGGGTTGACCATCAATGGTATTTTTTTTCCAGCCTGCTTCAGGGGATAAGATGACTGAAAATGATGTCCAGGTTGTATTTGGATGCGATGAGAATTTAAATACCAAAGTCAAATCTTTGCTTTCAAGTATTACATCGGCTGCTTCAAACTGATTATTAAGATCAGATTGTTTCAGGTCGAATTGAAGTTTTTTATTGAAAGCTGCCTTTTTTGATCCCAAAAACTTTTCTGGAGCGCTCCAATACCAAACACCGCCTGTGGTCTCGTCGGTTGCTGATAGATAACCACCAGGATTACCATCTGTATTATGATAATCTGGTATAGCAAGGGCATTTTTAACATCGCCAACTACTTTCCAGCCTTCGTCGTCAATGTCAAAAGAACTGCAAATACTGTTTTGTTGGCATTTAAATAAAAGAAAGATGATACTTAATATAATTACCAATCCGATGAAATAATAAATGCTTTTTCGTTTCATTTTAACAAGTTTTGAATTAATACTGTATTTTTACTTTAATATGATTATTATTTGTTTATTCTCGTGTTGCCAAAAAACGTGACATCAGGAGGTAGTCCCCGGCGGCAGCCGGGACAGGCCGCAACGCCTACTACTTAACTGTCCTCCTTAGCCAGAAGATTCTCGCGGGCGGAGCGCCAATTACATATACCGACCTGTTATGCTGCGTGATTGTTATTTGTCATAGTGATACCGGCAGCTATAGATAAGCAATTCATTTTCATTTACCTGGTAAACTAATCTATGTTCGTGATCGATACGTCTAGACCATAATCCTGCCAGATCATATTTTAAAGGTTCAGGTTTTCCAATTCCAGAATACGGGTTTGACTGAATATCTTTGATTAAAGCGTTGATTTTCTTTAGTATCTTTTTATCCTCTGCTTGCCAAAATATGTAATCTTCCCAAGCATTTTTTGAAAAGATAATTTTCTTCATTCTTCAACCAGATTGCTTTGGATAGTATTTCCGGACTGCATTTGTTCAATTGATTCGTAGAGTCTTTGGGCGTTCTTTTTTGAACTCAGCAGGTGTAAAGTTTCCATTATAGAATTATACTCTTCAAGGGAGATCAAAACAGCACCTTTTCCTGAACCACGTTTGATAATCAGGGTTTCATTGTTAAGTTCCACACTATCAAGGTAGCCCTTAAGCTCTTTTCTGAATTCTGAATAGTTTGCTGCAATCATACTTGAATTATTAAATCGTTAACAGAGTACAAATATACGTACTTAATTACGTTATTGCAAATTTCGTGCAGAAGATTTGTTCATGCAACGTAACGTTCGGCGGAACCGAGACCGCGGAGCGGATGAGCTCATGAGCCGCTAACCTGAGTGAATGGCGAATAATATGGCGTTGGTGCCGAGTCGCGGTGGCGCACTGGGCTCCGTACCGAACGCAGAGAGGTCGGGGTGTTTTTGCACTCGTGATGCGTTGCAGGATTATGATTGTTATTTGTTTATTCTCGCGTTGGCAAAAACTGTGACACCAGGAGGGAGTCCCCGGCGGGAGCCGGGACAGGCTGCACCGCTGGCCACTTAACGATCCTCTTTAGCCAGAAAGTTCTCGCGGGCGGAGCGCCAATTGCATATACCGACCTGTTACAGTGCATTTAATATTTCTTTTTCTATTGTTGAGAGCATTTCTTGGACTGGGTCAAAGAGTTGATTGACACTTTCTTCAGAAAAGTCAAACAGGTTCTCATAATCACCTTTTTGTCTCCAATCATAAAGTTGAGCCAAGAGTTTACCGTA
>JAKPTX010000248.1 GCA_029570835.1 Bacteroidota bacterium | reverse complement strand
AGTTCTGTTGGCGCGGTATGTCCTTTGAGGATTGGTTGTCCTTCTAGCCAATGAGCATCCTTGCCAAAATATTCAAACTTCTTGAGGGTGGGAACACCATCAGAACCAGTAAAAACACCTTCTCGCATTGGCACAACAGGAACGTCAATTACATTATCGTCTTCATAGATAACTTTGGAACCGGACAACGCAGAATTCAATTTAATGTCGGTACTATTTACAACCGCAATGTTACCCATTTCACTAGAATCCTGCAAAACATATTCATTGAGTTTGATTTCGGAATCGTTGATGGGAGCAGACATATGTCGTTGGGTAAATTCCATTTGTTCTTCGGTAAGCGGCATTCCTTCACGGTCTTTTAGAAAAACAATCTTTTTCATAACGGTTCGATTAGCAACGCCAGTTTTCTTACCAGAAGCCAATTCCCAGCTATCGTCTAAACATCGTAGACAATATTGAGGTTCACCATCTACAATTGCTCCCACCACATACCTGTAAGAATCGACGTTTTGCGCATCGCCGCCATCTACATCCAGAAAAAACTTCATGAGTTTTTTCTTACTGATTTTGCCGTCAGAAGTAGCCCACTCAATTAGATCTTGTTTGGCTTTTTCAGGTGTCCAAGCAACGTCAGCATCGTTCGGTTCATTAGGATAATCATTGATGGGATCAGTTTCTTCAATTACCATGTCACCAGAAGCGGTAGCATACGCAGAATTTTCCTTGATACCGAGAACGTCTTTCATGCCATCGGTAAGCATTTCCAGGCCAAAGTTTTCTTTAGCGAGACTAGCCGCTTTTTCAGCTAACTTTTCATGCTCAACTCCGGTATGAGAACCCATTGCCGCCGAGAAAGCAGCCTGCAATCCTTCTAGGTCATATTCAGGTTTACCATCTACTATCTTGCCAACAGGATAACTATAATCAGATTCTACTAAACCATCGCCGTCGACCTTCAAAAAATAATTTTCTATTTTTTCTTTTTGAAGATTGCCTTCCTCATCTCTCGCAAAATCAAAAAGTTGACTTTTGCTTGTCGCACCGTCCCAACCATTTTCTTTGATAGGTGGATCTTCCTCGACAACCATATCAACAATATCTTTTTTGGTAATTGCAATCACCTATAAACATTTATAAACGTTAATCAAAATAAATCAAGACTTTTCAATTTTACGAAATATATATAAGGTTGTCGTTTATTTGGATTTCTTTGTTCTCTTTTTGGATTTTTTTTCTGGTTCATCCATAACCTTAATATTATTCATTTTCTTCGACATTTCCAGAAACTGTTCATTGGTAACGTATTTCCAATCATCGTTTGCAAATATCCACATGGTTTTTATTCTCCTAGATTTTTTATATTAACATATAAAAGTTAATCAAAATAAATCAAGACTTTTCAATTTTACGAAAATCTCGTGAGAATACCTATACACTTTAGTACTAAGATGAATCCGACCGTAAACTTTATATACTAAAACAACGTTTTATAATTGTCCCCCAAAACATCAGAAGGAACGACACAAGGAACAACATCAATCTTTGTGTCCTTCTTTTGATAAGGGGCCGATTTTTCTATCCAGTTGGTCGCTTTCTGTTATTTTTTTTAAATTATTGTTTACTACCCCTTAGTAGAACCCATCAACAAAAATACTTATATACTAGGACGTATAACTACTTATTAGAGGTAAAATAAGATGTCTGATGAAGTACGACACATAGATTTGGTATTGCCAAAGAAC
>JAKPTX010000235.1 GCA_029570835.1 Bacteroidota bacterium | reverse complement strand
GCCGTTCCGGAGGGCAACTCGGAATGACATGATGGTTTGTTATTGGGGAGGGGAAAAGCAGCGGGGCGCAAAGCGCCCCGCTGCTTTCCCCCTCCCGTGCCCACCAAAATTAAATTGTCATTCCGAGCCCTGCCTGACTGGCTGGACGACAGGTCACGCAGGCAGGCCTGCCTGCCGAAACGGCAGGGCAGCGAGGAATCTCGTTGTTCGTTGTTTTTAACGCCTTGTCCGCGCACGTTTGAACAGTTGTTCGTAGTTTGAAACTACGAACCACACTCGTAGTTTTTGAAAACAGTTGTTCGTAGTTTGAAAATCCTGCGCGCTATGCAATAGTTCACTTCTTTCCTATTACGTAATCTGGGTTTAATCTACCATAACAAATTTTAATGTTTGCAATGATGACCAGCGTTATGCATTTTTATTTATTTCAATATCAACATATTTAATTTAACAGACTGATATTGGACTCTTTGAAGAATATTTATTTTTTTAATTTTTGCCATATTTTATATTTTATTACACTGTTGTCCGGTAAAAGTTTAAAGGAAGCCGAAGCCTAAGCCCGGCTTCCTTAATTTTTGTAGTTTTGGTTCGCTAAAACTCATCTACAATGGATAAAAGTACGCATTTTTTTGGACAATCGGTTTTCGGACAGCTAATTTCCTTAATTGATGATTCACTTATCAATTGGGCAGTTAAAAAGTGTAAGGCAGATAGATACGTAAAGAAGTTTAAGACCAAAGACCAGATAATCAGTATGCTTTTTTGCGTAATGGGCAAATGCAATTCCTTAAGGGAGGTATGCGGGGCCATGTTAGGTCTTAAAGGAAAAACCAAACATTTTGAATTAAGCTGCATTCCACGTCGTAGCACATTGAGCGATGCAAACAAGCTGCGTTCGCATGAAGTGTTTGAGTTTATTTATCATGGATTACTGAAACAATACAAACATGTTTTCTCGGACAGCCGAATTAAAGATGCTATAAACAAACAGGTTAAAATATTCGACAGCACTACAATAAGCCTTTTTCAGGATATATTAAAATGCGTTGGCCGGAAACCGAAATCTGGGAAAAGCAAAGGCGGGATAAAGGTCCATACAATAATAAATGCCGATGAAAAGATACCCCATTTGATTTGGTACACTCCGGCATCAACAAACGACCACGTTCTTTTATCAAAATTAAAACTTGACCCGAACACCATTTATGTTTTCGACAAAGGGTATAATGATTATTTGGCATACCAACGCTTTACCCAAGGTCAAACAGGTTTTGTCACACGATTAAAAGATAATGCGGCATATGAAACGCTTCAAGAGATAGACATTCCCGATGAGATTCATCCGGGGGTTATTAAAGATGAATTCATTCAGGTTAAGGTAACTCTTGGTAATGGCTCCAAGCAAAAACTTAAGCTCCGCAGGGTGGTTTTTTGGGATGATGTAGATAAGCGACTATTTGTGTATGTAACCAATTTGTTTGATATCAGGGCCGACCTTATCGTGGCGCTATACAAAATTCGCTGGCAAATTGAACTTTTGTTCAAGCAACTCAAACAAAATTTTCCATTACGCTATTTTTTGGGGGATAATGAAAATGCCATCAAGATACAGATATGGTGTGCATTGATTGCAAACCTTCTCCTAACGGTGGTAATGAAGATGGTCAAGCGACCGTGGGCATTCTCAAACATCGTCAGTTTTTGTAAGTTGCATTTGTTTAACTACATCGGGTTGCTGAAGTTTTTGGAGAATCCTGAGAAAGATTGGGAAAAGGACCTTTTAGATACACAGATAGAAATTGATTTTAAGTGGGGCTTACTTTTCTAAAAGTAGCATTTATGAAAAACCGTATTCACATTTTCAACAACTTACATAGTTTCTAAAATAATTTTGTATTTTTACCGGACAACAGTGATT
>JAKPTX010000228.1 GCA_029570835.1 Bacteroidota bacterium | reverse complement strand
AAACTCAAGATAGAAGATGATGGCTACATAACCAATGAATTGCTTAATGCCATTACAAACAAAGATAATTATTTGGAGTTTCCAGGCAAAATAATATCACAGCTTGGTAAATACTTCTTTTTGATTCAAAAAAATGATGGCAATTATATATGCAAAATAAACGAGCAAGATGACAAATTTACTATATCAGGATACACAAAAACACCTTGCAATCGCATATTGTATCTCTCTCCATATCACCTATTTTGCACTACATCAAAGAACGACATGATTTACATGTATCCAAGAATGGACAGATGGGATTATTTAAAAGACTCACCAAAAATACTCAAATTGGACAAACCATCATTTATCTCAGGTCCGGAGAGGGAATATTTTACTGAATCATTATATGTTTTCGATGGCCAATTTCTCACCCACTACAATGATGACGGCTCTATTAATGGAACAGTCAAACTGGATGACGTTCCAATCAATGACAGAATGATACTTATAGGTTACTTTAATGTAAGAGACAACAACGAAGTATTGTTCTATGATGGCTTCAACGCCTGGAGTGTATCATTCAAAGAGAAGAAAGTACTATGGAAAAAACAGATTGACATTATTAGTAATGGAGTAGACAGATTGGGATGCTACTTTGTCCCAACAAAGCAAGGTATAATGGCCATATCTTCCAGCACCGGAGAAACAAAACTAATTGTTGATGGTGATGGGTGGAAGCTGATAGATAGCTGGGGTGATAATGAGCATGGAACATACTCCTCCGGTGATATTTTTATTTTTATCCGACAACTCGGCAACAACAAACATGAACCAGTCCTTATCCTTGCCACAGAAGGCAAAGCCAAGGTTGTTACCTGCGAGCCTTTTGAGGGTGAATATAGAGGATACATTCATCTTTTGGATACAAACCAAAATGGTTATGAAAATTATATAGGTAACAATATATTCTTGACTCAATACTGTGTTTATCAATACAGCATTAGACATCCGTTTAAATATATATTTAAATGATGCTATAAATTCTCTCAGACTATTTCTGGGAGTGCCTTTGCAAGATTGGGAAAGGATGATCTGATAATCCCAAAAAAAAGAAAAAGGAAAACCGAGCAGATATACTATCGGCTCCCTCAAAGGCACTGTTTCTGCAAAAGGTAAAGTTGGCAAAAACTACAAAAAACCAATACCTTGACAGTGGTATAAAATCATAACAGAGAACATGAAGAGGAGGTACTGGTAAAATGAATAAAAAAATATGGGTTGTTATAACGGTGGTGGTTGCTGTACTGGTCCTCCTCTTCATAGCTTTCTGTGTCTTGTGTCAGAAGGAGGTGGGTATTTCCCCCTGTGGAGCGCCGGAAAATTATATCAAATGGAACCTTATCGATAGCAAACCCTTTGAAGAAAAGCCAATAAGTTATGTTGACAAGGCTCCATTTGGAAGCGACAGGTTTTTGCTGACTGTCAGCAAAGATGGCACCAGGATGTTTGGTTATGAGGACATAACCAGAAAAATGCCGGTTTGGGAAACAGAATTAAGCGGCAAATATGTTGACCACTCACTATTTTTTACCGGTGGCGTCCTTGTTCTGTCAGTTTTGAGCAAGATGGGAGATTCTAATCATCTTACTTGTTATGATATACCGAAAAAGAAGATATTATGGGAAACAAAAACTAAATCAGATGTGATAATAAGCAAGCAAACCATCCATGAACCATCATCTGATATTGAAGATCGGCAATTAGTTCTTAGAGGTAATGGATTTATCGAGGCAAAACTCTTATATAGTGGATTGGATCTTGGCATAATGAAAGTAAATAATGAATACGACATCTTTCCGGAGTTTCCATTATTCGTAGTCAATGATGGCTGCAAATTAAGATACTACATAATTGATCAGAAGGACGGAATAGCGAAAATTTTTGAGAAAATAGCTTCTGATCCATGTTTGGAACCGAACAAGATAGAATCAATGAATGCTGAAAATGGCCCATATGAGGAGTACTCATACGTTTTTTCTGATGGCAAATTTCTGTTTTCGTCAAGCACTTTTGCGCATGTCCGTGATTTTAATGTAGGCAGCAATTTCAAACTACCAGTTGAAAATGTAAGGCCAGGATTTGTTGAGGATATGATTTTCCCATATTCTGACGGTATTTGTTGGATCAAGGATGCCCAGCGCAAAAATGATAAAGCAAAATTTGTTAAGGTGATCGATGGCAAAGGATATGAAGCAATAACGCCACTGGAATTGAACGAGAATAGTAACGACGGACATGATGCACCTGAAGGTTTTTCTTATAAATCCTACTTGCTCAAGATCGGTGATAGATACAAAATAGTTAGAGTGAAAGAGGGAGTAGCTGGTTCAGTCAAATTCACCGTTGATAATATTCAACCTTTTGAAAATGGAACTGAGGTTTATCTGATCTATTACGAAGATCGCGACGGTGCACTCTATTTTCTGACCAATAGGGGCACGTATTCGGTGAGAATGTAATTTTGTCAATCTGAAGAAAAGATATGGGTTAGCAAAAAGCTTGTGAAGAGAAAAAGTATTGTTTTGATTATAATAGGAGTGTTGCTTCCGGTTGTTGCTATATGTTATCTTACCCAAGAAAACACTGTGGTAGTAAATTTTGGTGATCACAAAGTTGGGGTTAGCATCGCAGATGTAACTGACAAAAGACCAATGGGAATAATGGTTGGATCAGCCATCGATGGTTTTGATTTTAGGCCTTATGTGTATCAAGATAGTTTGACAATATATGATAATATAAAAAACAACACAGAATTGGAGAGAATCGTTCTGCCTGGACCCGTAGTTTCTTGTGGCAGCTTTAGAAAGGATGATTTGTACTCTAAACCAGGATATATTTTTCTTATCTCCAGACAACAGGATTCTTTTGAATTTATGTGTTATATTCTAAAACCACTAGATGCCGAGGAGATTGAAAACAAAACAGACGCAAAAAAGCCCTTGGTGTCGCTTTGCTGGAAAAAAATGATAGATTCGGATGAAATCATTTCAGCAGAATTCCGTCTTGGGAGAAGCGACGGACAAAACTTGGTTGTTTGTAGATCTCTGAATAAGCAATACTTGTATTATTTTGATTTGCAGGGCAACCTGGTTTTAAAAGAAGACATAGACCCCAAAACAGTGATTGGCAAAATAAACAAAAATCTGGGCAGTTTTGATGGGCGTTTTGTAAGAGTTTGGGGTGCAATTGATAAAACCTATGATCTTGGGACAACAAAATCTACCCAGGGAGCTTTTTTCCCGGGATTGGGTGAAAGTGGAATGTGGTTTTGTGATGGCGACTCAATTAAATCAATAAACGTGACCACTGGCAAAATAGAATGGGAATTTAAGACTCCAGGAATTAAAAAGCCTGTAATATGCCATCTTTTTTATCCTTATGAAAAAGGGACTTTTGAACTCGTTCGTTTGAAAGACAAGAAGCCAAAATACTCTTTTTTGCATGTTTCCAACAAACAATATGATTTTGTCTATAATGTTGGAGGAGAGAATTTCTTGGCAGGTTTTTATGAAAGTGGCAAAACAAGATTGTTTGTTATTGGGCCCACTTCAAATGGTTCTGAAGGATTATTCAG
>JAKPTX010000203.1 GCA_029570835.1 Bacteroidota bacterium | reverse complement strand
TCACAGAACTGAATTCAACGAACCCTGAACAAACTGCTGTCCAAATTTTGCAAAAAGTACATAGCTTTGCTCAAAATACACCCCAAAAAGATGATATTACTATTCTGGTGATTGACTATAAAAAATGATGAATAAGAGAGGTCGAGATGGTGAGGTGGTGAGATGGCGAGGTGGATTTTTTTACAAAGAGAAAAAGAGAGAAAGAGATATAGTTAGAATGTATTTAGTGAGGTGGTGAGAAGTCAAGGGGTCGAGAGGTCTTGAGGGCGAGAGGTCAAGGGGTCGAGAGGTCAAGGGGTCGAGAGGTCTTGAGGTGCCTTCAATCTTTTTACTTTAATTCATTCTTCATTTCGGATGCAGATTTTCCCGTCAATCCTCCAACAGATATTTTTTACTTGACAGAAACCCAGTTGAGATAATGATTAGATAATGAAAGAATTGTATTTTATATACAAAGGTGTAGATATGTTTAAGGAAAGAACAGTCATCTTATTTGAAAACAATATTATTTATCTATAAACAAGGAGAAAAAGCAGATGGTCTATTTAATAAATTTTTATACACCTGAATGCTTTTTACCTAATAAAAAGGAGAAAAAATGAAAACGAAAATTACTTTCACATTTGTTGCACTGCTGCTTCTATTTTTATTCACTGCCTGTGACAAAGATGATAATAATAAACCCCCTGTTAATACGGAAATCACAGTTGCCTTGAATAATTACTGGCAGTATCAAACAGACCTTACTTCCCTTATGGAGGCGCATGATGGCACAATGGATGAGATGCAAAATGCCATTCTCAACCTGGGAAGTAAAAAGAAAAGTCGTGATGCCTTTACCCAAATAGACGCTATGGTAGAGGATTATGTTAGCCAGAGTAATGCTATAGCTGGAAAATTTGATGTTTTGGTTCAAGCGGAAAATGCTATAGTTCCTTATGGCGGGAGTAAAAACTTATTAACCGATATTGCTAAAGGTGTCTATAACAAGGCGAAGGATACCGTTGTATCAGGTGGAAAAATGGTTCGTTCCGGTTGGCGCGTGATGAGCGGTAAACAAAGTATCCGTCAGGTATTAAATGACCCTAATTCCGGTATACCCTTAATTTCAGGATGGGCAGCAACCATCCAGAAACGAAATAGTGCTCGGGATGCAAAAATTCGGGATATGATTGAACAATGGAATCCTGTAACTTCTCCTGCAGATTGTAATAATACCATTCCTTATGATGATTTACCTGGTTCTACTCCTGACGAAAAAGCAAACGCCTATTTGAATATGAGTGACGAAGACCCTGTAAAAATGGGTATGCGAAGAGATGTTATGCTTTGGAGTGATGACGAACGCCAAGCTACAGCCGAAACAGCCAAAGAACTTGGCGAAACGAGTGTAAAAGCTGTTGGTGATGCTTATGGAGGACCTTATGGTGAATGGACAAATGAAATTGTGAACCAAATGCTGGATGAAGATGAAACAGCTGATGACTGCGGCACTATGGATATTGATATTCCTGTTACGGCAAGTAAAACACTTATTATTTCCAAAGCTAATATGCCTGATGATGACCCCCGAATTACAGTTATAA
>JAKPTX010000195.1 GCA_029570835.1 Bacteroidota bacterium | reverse complement strand
ATGTTTCAGTGTCATTGATGCAGATATAGTTGAAGATAAGGGCAAAGTTCTCATTAAGAAGAGCTGTCCTGAGCATGGCAATTTTCAGGATATTTATTGGTCAGATTATAAAATGTTTAAAAATGCTAAAAAATTCCATGTTGATGGGCCGAAACTAGAAAATCCAAACACAGAAGTTAAAAAAGGATGCCCATACGATTGTGGGCTTTGTGCGGATCACTTTACCCCGACAATCCTTTGCAATATAGACGTCACAAACAGATGCAATATGAAATGCCCCATATGTTTTGCCAATGCTCAGGCTACAGGCTATGTGCTTGAACCTTCTAAAGACGAACTAATTGAAATGATGAAGTTGGCCAGAAATGAAAAACCTATACCATGTATGGCAGTTCAATTCGCAGGGGGAGAGCCAACAATAAGAGACGATTTCCCTGAAATTGTTGAAGAAGCAAAAAAATTAGGATTTGCACTTGTAATGGTTGCAACTAATGGAATTCGTTTTGCGAAAGATCTTGATTTCTGTAATGAACTACTACAAAAAGGACTTAACACAGTATATTTGCAATTCGATGGTGTAACAGAAAAACCATACATCGCTAATAGGGGTTTTAATGCACTCCCAATAAAACTACAAGCGTTAGAGAATTTCAGAAAAACTAACATAACAAGCGTTGTCTTGGTGCCTACCTTAGTGAGGAGCATAAACGATAATCAAGTCGGCGATATAATACAATTTGGCATTAGAAATATTGACATAATTAGAGCGATAAACTTTCAGCCGGTTTCTTTTTCCGGCAGAATCAACAAGGAAGAACTTGAAAAAATGAGAATTACCATTCCTGATTTCGTTAAACTTGTTGAGGAGCAGACTAACGGAGAGATATTGGCAGAAGACTTTTACTCTGCACCAAGCGTCAACTCCTTCTCTAATTTCATTGAAGCATGGAGAAAAACACCCCAAGTCAAGTTCACGTGTCACGAACATTGCGGCGTTGCTACATATGTCTTTATTGACGATAGCGGAAAAATTACTCCAATCACTCACTTCATAGATGTAGATGGATTTCTTGGATTGCTTGACGATTTGACAGAAAAGGTAGAAGACGGCGGAGGAAAGATAACTAAAACAAGGGCAATTGCAAAGATAACAAAAGAATTGCCCCATCTGATCGACATGAAAAAGAAACCAAAGAATCTTGATATTAAAAAACTTTTGTTGAGTGTGTTAAAACAAGGAGATGTAGATGCATTGGCAGACTTTAGTTACCACGCATTACTAATTGGATGTATGCACTTCCAGGATCCCTACAACTTTGACATTGAAAGAGTAAAAAGATGCGCCATACATTATGCTACTCCAGGAGGTAAAATAATTCCATTTTGCAC
>JAKPTX010000186.1 GCA_029570835.1 Bacteroidota bacterium | reverse complement strand
ATGCAGTCAGCGAATTAAAGGCACACCGCAAGGCAGTCCTTTAAGTCCTTTGCTGTCTAATATCGTTTTAGATGAATTAGACCAAGAGCTGACACGTCGCAACTTAGATTTCGTACGCTATGCCGATGATGTTCAGATATTCGTAGGCAGTCAATTATCAGCCGAGCGAGTACAAGAGAGCATAATCAGGTTTATTGAGGAGAAAATGTTACTGAAAGTGAACCGAGACAAGAGCGGTATCAAGCCGAGTTACAAGGTGAACTTTTTAGGTCATAGTCTTTTGCGAGGAGGCAAGTTGGGACTAAGCAAGTCAAGCGAGGAACGATTAAAGATGAAGCTCAAAACCATTACTCGTCGTAATTGTGGAGTAAGTTTTGAACAAATCTTGCGAGAACTTGAAATATTGCTACGAGGTTGGATACAATATTTTAAGTATGCTTCGATGAAGAGCAAACTTGAAAAATTAGACGGTTGGCTTCGCCGTCGTCTAAAATGTTACCGCTTAAAGCAATGTAAACGAGTAATCGGTATCGTTCGCTTCCTTCTCTCATTAGGGGTTGAGAAAACATTAAGTTGGCGTACCGCCCTAAGTGGGAAGGGATGGTGGCGACTGTCCAACAGTCCCGCCTTGAACATAGGAATGAACAACGTTTGGTTTGCCAAAGAAGGCTATTTCAGTCTATCAGAGGGCTACAAACAGTTGTTTCGTAATCCACTCTAATGTAACCGCCGTACACGTAAGTACATACGGTGGTGTGAGAGGTCGGAAAATAGAATAGGAGGAAAACCTATTTTATTTTCCTCCTACTCGATTATGCACTATGCATACCATACATCTATAGGGTGCAAATCCCAACGTGTCAGTCAATTGGAAACGTTAGTCAAAGACAAGGGTGTTGTCCGCGAGGACAAATCTGAAGGAAGTCGGCGACAAAACCGTGAAAGAACGAACAGGAATACAATTCAGGCTTACCTTATCTTGACCGCCGTACACGTAAGTACATACGGTGGTGTGAGAGGTTGGAAAATTTTATCTTAATCTTAAGATCGTAAGTTTGGGCCTTTTCATTGAAAAAAAAGATGTTTTTGAATAAAAATCCTCTTTTTTGAACAATGTTTAACCATGATTTTATAATAAAAACAAAAAAACTTTCACTTTTTTCAAATAATGTTTTTTTATATGAAAAAATATTATTACTTTTGCAGGAACATAATTGGAATTATTAATTAAATTTATTTAAGATGAAAAGACAAATTACTTTTTTATTAATTGCTATGTTTGTAGCATTTGGATTAAATGCTCAAACTTTTTCAAGCGTGAAATTTACTACTGAACCTCTTCCTCAAAAAACTGACATCGACGTGCATTATGATGGTGAACCATATAGTGCCATAGGTGTTAATGGTCCGGCTACATTTGAAGTGGCAGCAAGATTTACATCTACTGAGTTGTCTGCTTACTATAATAGTTATAGTATCACTAAAGTGAAATTTTCGGTTAGGACAGCTGCTGCGGATGGTACACCTTATACTGTATCTGCCAGGGTAAGGATTTATGGTAATGGTACTGCAACAGAACCGGGAACATTATTAATCGATCTGCCTGCAGGTACACTAGTGGAAGGATGGAACGAGTTTATACTTCCTACTCCTCTGGCTCTTACATCAGGCGACTACTGGGTAGGTTATGAAGTAACAACTGACGCAGGTTTCCCCGCAGGATGTGATGCAGGACCTATGGTTGCAGGAAAAGGTGGTTGGTTATATTTTGAAGATGATGGTTGGTTTGAAATGTCAGATGCAGGTTTGGATTATAACTGGAATATCCGTGCAACTGTTACTAATACAGTGGGTATTGAGACTGAAATCGGACAAGCTATGAATGTTTTCGGCGGAAATGGTATCATTACTATTAACAATGCTGATGCAACTTCTGCTCAAGTTTATAACGTAATCGGTCAACTTGTTAATACTGCTGACTTGTCAAGTTCTCATGCAACTATTCAAGTTCCTGCAGGTATTTACATTGTACGCGTTGGTGATACAGCTCGTAAAGTGTTTGTAAGATAAGAAATTGAATCAATTTCATGTAAAGAGCAGGGGCATCCATGATGTTCCTGCTTTTTTTTGTGCTAAGAATGTCCAATAATTTCGGATTTCGGCGGAACTGAAACTGAGTTACCCCACTGTACGAAATATGTTAAACGAAATCATTCAAAAAATTCAAGATCATGAAGAAAAATAGCAATTGGAACTTACTTTGGGATCCATTTACACGTATTGCCGGGTGGCAAGCTTTTTGGATTGGAATAGTTGTCGTGATTATATCAACAATATTGGCTCACTTCGGTGGTCTCCTTTTTGATGGCGCTATGGATACCCATTTCGGCATTCCTACCACCATGACTGAATCGCTGATTGTTATGGGAGTAAGCCTGCTCACTGTCGTGCTTGTTATGTACGTAACCGGCTTGATTATTGCCAAAAATTTTCGCTTTATCGATATTCTGGGAACCATGACATTGGCAAGGGTACCCTTCCTCATCCTGGCGATACTTTCCCTTTTTACTACTTTCCCCGAAGTGGAGGATATTATGAGAGATCCTATGATTTTCCTTGATTATCCTTCTACAATACTGTTTATGGTGATTGCCGTGCCGCTTATAGTTTGGTATATTGCATTGTTATACAACGGGTTCAAAGTTTCTACCGGTGCAAAAGGTGCTAAACTCATCATTGGCTTTGTGGTAGGTGTTTTGGTAGCTGAGGCTATTTCAAAACTGGTATTGATTTTCTGGGTTTTACGCCATTATGAAATCTTTCCCTTTGGGATGTAACTTCAAATTCCATTCTATTCGGGGTGCGACTTGGAGTCGCGCCCCGAATTTGTTCACAAAATGACAAACTGTTTCTATTCGGGGCGCGACTCCAAGTCGCACCCCGAATT
>JAKPTX010000165.1 GCA_029570835.1 Bacteroidota bacterium | reverse complement strand
TGTTGAGATCCTAAACACCACCAATCCCCGTTGAGATTACTGCCGGTAGGGGGACCCCAATCTTCAGCATCAAAAAAGATAATATCAACGCCGATATTTGGATTTTTAATGGCGAGTTGTCTGGCAATCTCTAATAAAACTCCAACACCACTGGCTCCATCGTTAGCTCCATCAATAGGTTTTTCATGGTTGGCACGATCCGGGTCATGGTCAGCATAGGGTCTGGAGTCCCAATGTGCTGCTAAAAATATTCTCTTTTCATGATCCGGATTAAAGCTACCAATCATGTTCTTGGCACGGAGTTTAATCCCATTATAAGTTGTTGCGATGTATTCTTGAACGTAGAAGGTATCGCAGTAGAGTTTTAAAGTTTGTGTCAAAAAAACGGCACATTGAGCATGAGCATCACCATTGGGTACACGAGGTCCAAATTCAGTCTGAGCTTGAACAAAATGGAAAGCGGAATCCGCATTAAAGTCGGGAAGAATAACTTCTACTTCCGGTGTAACACTCTCTTTTTTATCCTTTTTGTCTCCACATGAAGATAGGAGCAATGCAACAACCCCAAGTAGAAGCCAATATTTATTCATATATTTCGATTTAGTTATAGTACAGTGATAGTTCCTTTTTTTATTCTTTCAATACCTTTATCATCAGTGTAAATTAGAATATATTGGTAGGTAACATTGACCGGGGTTTTACCTAAAACTTCTCCACACCACACAAAGTTTTTATCTATAGTATGATATACCACTTCTCCAAAACGATTGTATATGGAAAAATTAACACTACCGATTAAGTTTGCAGAATGAATCTGAATACAATCATTTAAAGCGTTTTTATCTGAAGGGGTGATGGCTGAGGGGATATACACGGGGGGTTCGCAAGCCAGAACTTTAATCGCATGTGATGCGGTACATCCATTATCATCAGTAATTGTAACACTGTACGTACCATGCTTAGTAATTACAATATGTTCACTGGTTTCTTCTGTATTCCAAAAGTATTCCGGATTAGTTATATTGGAAACAGCCGTGAGCATAGCAGTGAATTCTTCGCAAAAGTCACCTGTTTGCTCAATTCTAACCTGTGGTTTTTCAACAGTAAGAGTAACACTAACAATACTATCGCAACCATTCCAAGCTCTTTCGGGAAAAACTACCTGATATGTTCCGGCAACATCCCAAATATACTGATCATCAGGTTCCATGAGAGGGTCTTCAAACTTGTACGGTAGCTTCTCTTCACAGGTGGAGACTGCCATAGTTGAAGTGCCAACCTCACTGGGGAGAACTGTAACAACGGTAAGAGCACTGGAATCAGTAGTAACACTACAGATACTATCTGCATCCCAAATCCTAAGGCTCACATAATAAGTACCGGGTTCTTCATAGTAGTGAAGCGGATCTATCTCTGTAGAGGTATTTCCATCACCAAAATCCCAGAGTACATACTGAATAGGTTGCGGCACATTTCCCCCATTATTAATTTTGTAAATCTCACTGGTATTGGTAAATTGAACTTTGTTATCACATTCATCAAAAACTTGTTCCCACTCAAAACCGGGGAAGAGATCGTAGTAGTTTATTGTAGCATCGAAAACGAACGGAGCTCCTGTTTGGGACTCCATTTCACAACGAAATTCGGTTTCACTTGTGTTTCGTATTCTGTTGAGGGTAGAGAATCCATCAGCAGACGCTATCCTTACATTGTTAACAAACCACACGTAGTTTTCAAATCCGGCGGGTGCTGTTAAAGTAATATTGTCATCACCACACGCTTGCACATCAATGGTTCCTTTTAGTCCATATCCGGTAAAGTAAGCGTAAGTGTAGTGTGCTTGATAAACACACTCAGATGCAATGACACGAAGTCTGACAGTCTGACCAATAAAGGGTCGTAAATCAAATGCCAAACGCACCCAGGCTGCCCAAAAATTATCTATATTCATGGAAGCAGCGGGACAAGTGTATTGATATGTAAGGGGTTGACGACAAGGGTGAATGGCAGGATACTGGGAGGTTTCCGGAATAATGTAAAAAGTACTATGCTCATAATCACCCGTTACAAAATTTCCATTGGCATCGGTCATTTCAACTCTGAACAGCGCATTTTCGGACATGTCATGCCATGGAACAGATTGGGTAACAAACGAAAACCAAAAAACAAGAACGTTCTGTTCATCTGTGGGAATAAAATAATAAGTTGCAACAGCATTGGCACATGGATTGGATCCCGGATTATTGTCATTTAACCTCATTACCCGGGGAACCCCATAGTTTAATGTATCCCATCCTATGAGACTTTCAGGGGGAGGAAATTTACTCAAATATACACCGGGTACGCCTCCAATACAAGCCATCGGATCAGGGGCTGGTGTTGTAATAATTAGGTGTGAACTGGGAGATACAAATCCGGGATTTTGATACCCGAGATTAAGCGGTACACAAGAAGTTGTAGATCTCTGTAGTCCGTTATTTCCGTAAGAAAGTTTACAGTAGCCGTTAGGCACATTCAATTCGTTTAATGTAGCCGGAACCAAAACAGGAATTCCAAGATAAGGAGTAACATCAGGTGGTACTTGAGCGGATACCGGATTAAAGAAATTGACTACGATAAACATAGATAAAATGGTTATCGATTGAAGGAATCTCCAATTGTTATATTTTTTCATGATCCTAAAATTTAAGTACAAAAATACGTTTTTTTATTGATATAAATCACTAGTATAGACGATAATTTAGGGGTTAACGTTGCCTGAAAAAATAATTTCGGATTTCGAATTTTGAATTCTGGATTTAAGAATCTGATAGTCAGTGTATTATATTATAAAATAATCTAAATTTTTCGTAATTCGTAATTCGCAATTCGTAATTCGTAATTGGATTTATGTCCGCCTTCTTAGAGTAGATACTACTTATTTAGGTTATGATCTGTATAATTGGAAATTAGCAATGATGCGGGGTTTATCTTTTCTCCTTTGATTTGAAATAAAACAGTCCCGTTTCGATTTATATTTGCCTGGAAATCAGAATGAGAGGAGTGTTTGTCAGCGCAAATAACCCCCTGATGATGAATTTGATCTAACCTTTCGGCTTGAATCGAATAACTAAATTGCTTGTATGGAGAAAGATATCCTACTTTGATACTGTCAACCCTGTTTTGATTGAAGTCAGCATGTAAGTTTTCTCCGGATAAAAATGCTATAATCAGGCAAGCATCACCCGTTTTGGGAGCTTGAAAGAAATAACAAATTGCAACAGTTCCTTGATTCGATTTTTGTAACTCATAGAACGTAGCATATTCTTTATACTGCTCAATTAAAACGCCATTTTTACGTTGAATGTACCCTTTAAAAGGAGCACTTTGTAGGGTTACTCGTTTACAAAAATGGGAACCGGTGTCATGCAGTTTTTCCATGTATATCGGAATTCCATCGGGAATCAGATCTTTAGTGAACAGGGCATCAATCAGCTTAAATCTGGCTTGTGAAACACGCATATCATCAGTAACCCGTTCATTGGTGAATTGAGCAAACAGAGTACCAATAATCAGAAAAATAAAAACAATAGTCTTGATGCTTTTTTCTACTTTAATATTGCGTATATGTTGATCCACAATGAGAAACAATGTAATAAGAGCTATCAACACGGCAAAAAAACTAAACGAGGTAGTGATGTAGGTTTTAGGCTTTAAAAGGATATATTTTTCAGAAATAGAGATCAAAAGATGAGGTAACACAATAAAAAGAAGCGCAATCAGAAAGTATTGAATCAACTTTTTAATTCGATGCCTGGGAGTTTCCATTCCTTGAATCAAGTAAATCACAAGCGCAACAAGTGCTCCTTTTACATAGGCTATTGCGGGAATATTTTTAAAAATAAGTGTTAAATAGCTTTCTCCGGAAGATTCAGTCAACGCATAATCAATAAAAAACTTTTTGTACTCAAAAAAAGGCGCTAAAGGTAAACTATTGCTACTCAGTCTCCACAACGTTCTTCCCATTTCAGCCAAACTGAACGCGCTGCTAATTTGGTTCCCGTCATATCCCCTTTCCTGAGAGAAGTAAAAGATTGCGTACACTGCCAAATAGAGGATTCCAACCGTCAGATAGGGGACCCATGATTTTATAAATTGTTTTCTTTTTTCTTTTTGATTTAATAAAAAAGGGGGGAAGCGAAAGCATAGCAGCACCAAAAAGAGTAGCTGATAAATCAGAAATACCTCATAGAAAAGGGTTGCCATGCCCAAAAAAAGTGCAGAGTAAATAATATGTTTGTACCGGCCCGATTCTATATAGCTGTAATAATAGTGAAAACTAATAAAAAGTAGCGATAAAGAAAGGGTGAAATAGAGTGGGTAAGCGGTAATGGCAGAATGTTTGGCAAAAAAGACTAAAAAGATGTTCGCAAACAGAACACTCCAGTAAGTGATGGTTTGACTTTTTGTAACCCGCTTGATCAATGAAAAGAAAAGACAAAAAGTTAAAATAATGGGACCAATAAAGAAAAACAGATAGTAAATCCTGGAGTCAACAAGGTAAGGGATACTGTAAATCCATTTCACCAGATAAAAGTAGAAACGACCGGTTCCCTGAGCATACAATTGTGCATCTGCAAACCATCTTGAGGGAGAAGCGGTGATAAAATACTCTAAATCGTCTCCGGTAACAAAGCCAATTCGTAGCAATGGATAAAGCGTGATACCACTCAATAGCAAAAGAAGCCATTGAATTGTACAGTCCCGATTGAAGCTGAGACTATGGTAGCTACTCCTTGCTATTCTCATCTTGAAATCCTTCAGTTTTCTCTATTAAATAGTGGGGTCTTCCTTTGGCTTCATCGAAAAGATGTCCGATATATTCTCCAATGATACCCATCACGATGAAGTTAATACAAAAGAGCGCACAAATCAAAATGACTAATGTTGTGTAGCCGCTCACAGGCTTGTCAATAAACCACATAATCAATGAATAGATGGCGACAATGAGGCTAAATAATCCTGAAATTAACCCACTCCATAATCCTAATTTAAGAGGAGCTTTTGAGAGGGTAGAGATGGCGGAAAAAGAGAGAGAAAGAAGCTTAAAAAAAGAGTATTTACTCTCTCCGGCTACCCTTTTGGGAGCACTAAAATGAATTGTAGTTCTTTGATAACCAATAATCTGTATAAATCCACGAATGAAACGAGTGCGTTCCCTGTAATGGTTTTTAAGAATATGGATCACTCTGCGGGAAATCAGGAAGAAGTCGGAAGCATTGGGTTCCAGTTTAGCACGCATCATCTTGTTGGTGATGGAGTAGAAAAATCGGGAAGTGATACTGCGGAACCATCCCCCGTCATCGCGGTCGGTACGAACCATATTGATAATTTCAAATCCTTCAAGGTACTTTTCCCACATGACATGAATGCAAACCGGAGGGTGTTGTAAATCCGCATCCATACAGATGGCTGCATCTCCGCTACAATGGTCTATTCCGGCCAACATAGCTGCTTCATGACCAAAGTTACGTGAAAAGGAGATGATGTGAACTCTTGAATCCCGCTCCCGCAATTGATCTAAAACAGCTAAACTATTGTCGCTGCTGCCATCATTAACGAATAGAATCTCCGCATCAACAGGAAAAATTTTTAACTCTTGTTCCAACTGTGTGTAAAAAGGGAGCAAGGAGTCCTCTTCGTTGTAAACAGAAACAATAATGGATAATTTTTGCATATTGGTTTATTGAAGTTCATAATATAATATCCAGCGAGCATCAGCACGTAGTGCTTTACGATATGGAATTCTTTGCTCATCTGCCTTTTGTTTGATCATCTTAACAGAGGATTGATCCCTTTGTAGCTCTCTCATGATCTGTCTAACCCAAGCGTTTTCGTAGTGCGAAGGTATTTGGTCCAGTTTGAGCAGAGGGACTCCATGAATGATTTGATTGCTGATGGATATCGACTGAGGTATGATTTGGCACCCCCCTATTTTTATTATTCCAGAAGAAGGTTTATTCAAAAAAAGGAGATTAGCATGGTGAAAATTGCCGTAATGGGTGATAGGATTCTCATCAATAAGCAGCTCACAGATTGAATCGGTTGCGGCTTGAATGGAGAATTTTTTGTGTGCAGAAAGGTAGCTTACAATGAGTGAATCACAGCGGTTATTTTCAAACTGCTCTTGAAGCTGTGTTCCCAATAGCGGCACAATCAAAATTTGGGAATCTCCCGTTTTGCTGCTTTGAGTATGGTACATCAGATACACTAAACGTTCCTGGTCCTTAAATTGGTTATAAAACTCATCATAATGAGGATATGCCTTAATTTTTAATCCACATTTTTCTTTAGCAAAGCTGTGAAATAGTTCTAATTGTCTGGTGATGCTGGATGTGAAATAGGAGCCCGTGTGATGCAACTGTTCTGTGTAAACGGGTGACCCATATTGAATAAACTCGGGATTAAATACAATTTTTAAATGCGTTAATCGCTGTTCCCCAATTGCTAAATCATCTGTTATCCTTTCATTTACAAACTGAATGCTCAATGTGGAGATGAAGATAAACAGGGTGAGGAAACCCAGTACTAATCGGTTTCTCCATTTTTTCACTGCACCCCATTGCAAAAGAAAAGCAATCATGGCAAAAAGGAAGAGAATCATCGCAAAAAATGCAAAAAAGGTAGTTACATAGGTGGTTTGAATATGATTTGAGTATTTTTCGGACAGAGCTAATGGGAGGTGAGGTGCAATAATGAAAAACAGTGCAATGAGAGCGACCACTAGCAGACGTTTTTTATCCATATTCACCGGATTTTTTCGAGTGAGGATCAAAAACAGAGCGGTTGCGATGATGGCCTTAACGTAGGCTACCATGCTTGCCTCAGTGAAGAGCACTTGATACAGGTGAAATGATTGGTTATATTGAGTCGATGATTCTGTAATAAAGAAATGATAATCAAAAAGGGTAGAGAAGGGGAAAGTGTACAGCGTCATGGTTGCCAAAGCCTTAAGGAAAAGAGAGAAATTAAACTGGGATGCCAGGGTATTTCCTCCGTATTGAGAAGGTGTTGATTTAAAAAAGAGGTAATAAGTAGTTAAATAGAGTATCCCAAAAAAGACAAATGGAA
>JAKPTX010000128.1 GCA_029570835.1 Bacteroidota bacterium | reverse complement strand
GTTACCAACAAGCCTAAAAAAAAGACAGCGACATGAAAATTGACAAGACGACATACAAAGACAAAGAAGAAAATCAAATCGGAATGACTGCCTACTACACCAGCCGTCCCGATAAAGTTTTATTTTTTACCGACCCGCTTTTTTTGTTTTTAGAAACCACCACGAAAATGGCACATTACCTTTTGCCCAACACACAAGTCAACGCTTCGCAAAAGTCAAAGAGCCATTTTTCCCTTCGCACGAAAAGAGTAAATTTATAAATACAAACTTTAAAATCAAAAAGATATGGCAATAATTGATTTAGTCAGATGGTCGCCGCAGGGGAGTAAAACCATTTACGCTTGGCGTTTCCCCGAAACTAATTTGAGTACCTACACGCAACTCGTTGTGCAGGAATCACAAGAAGCGGTATTGTTCTCAAAAGGGCAGGTTGTAGGTAAATTCGGTCCGGGGAAACACACCTTAAACACCGAAAACTTGCCGATTTTGCGATCGCTGTTCGGAATACCTTTCGGTGGGAAAAATCCGTTTACGGCGGAGGTGTGGTTTGTAAACAAAATTCAAACGTTCAGCATTGATTGGGCGGTAAGCAAAATGCCGATACACGACCCCGATTACAATACGCAACTGCCGCTTGTAGCAGGCGGGCGTTATGGTTTGAAAGTCAATGATGCGGAAAAATTCCTGATAAAATCTGTAGGCACGAAAACCGAATTTTCGCAGGATGATTTGACTAATCAGTTTTTCGGAGAATTTTCTACAAAAACCAAGTCGCAAATTGCTCAATATGTGATTAAACACCGTGTCGGTTTTAAGTATTTATCCGCTTATTTGGACGAATTGTCTGAATATTTAAAAGGTGTTCTAAATCCATTTTGGGACAACTTGGGTTTGGAATTGTTGCAATTTAATATTACAACGATTGATATTGATAAATCCACAGAAGAAGGCAGAAAGGTAGCGGAAGCCATTGCAACGCAAGCGTCGATGTCAATTACAGGGCACACTTGGCAACAAGAACAAATGTTCAATACCGCTAACAATGCTGTTGATGGTTTTGGAAATGGCAACGGCGGACTTATTGGCGGTCTGATGGCAATGAATATGATGGGTGGAATGGGTGGCAGCGGCGCTGTTGGTGGCGGAATGATGCAGCCACAATTCAATCAGCCTAATTTTGGCGGCAATAATCAGCAAGGCGGCAATTTTAATCAAGAGCAGCAACAACAGGTTAAAATGGTGTATTGTTCCAACTGCGCCAAAAAGTTCCCCAGCACAACCCGATTTTGCCCGCATTGTGGCGATGAATACAACCCTTGCCCAAAATGCGGAACGGACAATGATAAAAACGCCAAACGTTGCGTAAGTTGCGGAACACCGTTACAATCGGGTGGCGGAAACTGTCCGCATTGCAACGCTCCAATGGTGGCTGGGGCAACTTTCTGCGGAAACTGCGGAAAACAGGTTTCTTCCGGCGACAGTTGTAGCCGTTGCGGAACAACATTACCTCCGAGTGTGAAATTTTGCCCAAAATGTGGAAATAAGAGATAATTACGAATTAAAAATTACGAATTATGGATACAAAGAAAATATTATCATTTATTGCGCTGCTTGGCGGAGAGGCAATTATTATTGCTGCGTTTCTACTGTTTCGCGGCAGTTTGGCAACCGATATTCTCGTGCTAAATATCGTGGTTTCGTCTGTCATTTACGGACTGCTTTTTCTCGACATTCTTGTTCCTTGGGTTGATTTGAACGACAAATCGGGTAAAAAAGTCGGTTCGCTTGGCTTACGATGGTTTTTCACTTGGCTCTACGCTATTACCGCTATTGCTGTAATGCTGATTGGAAACCTTGCTTACGAATGGACGTTTGCTTTGCAGTTTATCATTCATTGCGGACTGTTTTTTCTGTTACTGCTTGGTTTTATTGCCGTTATTCATTCAGGCAACAAAGTTCAGGAAGTGTATCAGCAGGAAACATTTAACCGTAACGGTATTAATGAAATGAAAACGGCAATACGCGATTTGAAAGACAAAATGAACGATTTGCCGAACTTGCCCGAATATTTTATTCGCAAAATAAATACACTTGAAGACAGCTTGCGGTTTATTTCACCAACCGAAAATGCAGAGGCGCATGGTTTGGAACAGCAATTTATTCGTGTTATCAACGATATTGCGTTTGCAATTTCCAATTATTCGATGAACGAGGAGGCAATCGGTAGCAATCTTAAAAAAGCAGAAAGAATTTATCAAATCAGAAAGAGTATTTATTCAAACTAAATCTAAAATCATAAAAATCATGACAGGTAAAATTTTTCCAGAATCGAACAATGTCTATCAAGACCAGGCGAAGATATTGTTCAACTATTACAGCCAGGCGGCTGAAAAAATCGTTGCCGAAGAGGAACGAATTGAAAAGCAAATTGCCGTTCTCGAAGAAGAAAAAACGGCGTTGCAGGCAGAAATTTCCAAGTTGTGGGTTTGGTTTCTCACAATCATTCTGTTCTTTGTGTATTTCATAAAAAAAAGCGGGTTGGGAAAACAGATTGCGGACAAAGACATGCGCATTGCCGAATTTAAAAAACAGCATAGCGAGATTTTCCGTGACTACAAAGTGAGCAAGTTGGGCGTGGCTTATGTTCCCATTGCCGATCAAATCAAGTACGAAGACAAAAGTTTCATTGTCGATTACACAGGCAAGGTTAATGAGTCGGAAATTACATTGCAACTTTCGCGGCAAAACGATTTGCTCATTGAAACAATCGCTGACCTTGAAAATTTGTCGTCGGAAGCTCCGATTGTGGAAACCTCGCAAGACACGGAAACCATTGAAACAGATGAGTATTCTACTTCTATTCAAGAAATCAACCAGCACGATTATTTCGGCAAATTGGAACGCTCTCTGCGAACCATTTCTTACTGTATGGACGACTTGGATACCACTTCGGTATCGTTACCATTAGTTGCCGATAAATGCGAATATCTACAATTTCTAAATGAATTTGCGACTACGGAAATTCCTGAAAACGCACCGGTTATTCCTGTTTTCAACAAGGAAAAATATGCGGGTAGTGTAAATAAATTTCAGGAACTTAATAGGTTAAAAGATTCATTGTCGAACAAAACACAACAGTTTGAGGACGTTTTGAAGGGGCTAATGATCACAATGGCAAATTCTGTACAAGCAATTTCTGCCTTGAAGGTAGCTTCTACCGATAAAATAATTTTTGAATCGAACAAAGTTTTGTATCAAATTCTCAAATCGCCTTACAATCACTATTCTCCGCTTTTGGAGCACGAAGAAATCGAACGTATCCGCAACGAGAAGTTCGATTATACCGAATCGGTGCAGGGATACGAGCCTTTCCAACTCAAACAGAGTTCGCGGGTAAAATATAATCTCGTTTCGGGAATGTGGACGGCGGAAGATGGCAGCACAACCAATTTGCCTTTTGGCGTACACCAGATTTACGAGGAAATCGTTACACCTGTTGTTCAAAATCTTATGGCTGAAAACCGCATTGAACGCCTTAAAATTTACAATCATATCAAAGACCAAAAAATTGAGTATCTGAATCGTTGGCACGAAAACTGCGAAGATTTTTATGGTCGCAACCGTGCCGAAGCCGCTGATATTATTCGAGATATGGGAAAAAGTTTGCAGGAATATGTGGCTGCCTATAATACCTTGGTTTCGTTGCAACGCACCGAAGATACTATGGTACAGTCGGAGGGTAACCTTGACAGCACCGTTGTTGATGTGGTTGATAATGCTGCCGAAACATTAATTGCATTCGAAATGCAGTCAAACGAATTTAAGCGGACTCAATCGGATTTTGAAGATTATATGGAACGTCTCAAAGAAGATATTGACCAGAAAGCCGATAAATTTGGACATATCGAATATTACGATGCAAAACTTCGCGATGGGTATTCCAATGAAGTGGCAGTTGCCGCCGATGAAGTACGTGACCTCAACGACCGCCGTAAGCCTTTGGCTTTGGTTAATCCGCTGTTTGCTAAATCTTCGGAATTGCCACCTACGCCCAATGTAGAAGACATTACTTTTGAGCATATCGCACTCAATTTGCCGATTATTGCCAAAAATGCGTTGGAAAACCTGAAAGAACGCGAAGAAGAAACTCCATTCGACGGTTATTCCGACGAAGGTCGGAATCTCCTGAACGAAGAGGCGGAGGACGAGCAAGCAGATGAGGAAATTGTTGTAGAACAGGCAGTAATTTCCGAAGAAGAACTTACAGAAGACGATTCCGAAATTCAAGAGGATGAACTTTCTGAAGACGAAGAACAGGATGAAGACGACAACGAAGAAGAGGAAGAAGTTTCTGAAGACGAAGAACAAGAAGAGGATGACGAAACCGAAGAATATCAATATTCCAAAGATGAGTTGAACGACTTGGACGATGAGTCTTTACAGCAAATTCTTGACGAACTCGGTTTGGAATACGATGCAGACGAATTCGATCGCGAGCAGGCAATCGATGATATTCTTGAAAATCAGGGCGAATTTGATAATGATAACGAAATAAAAATTTAAGATTATGGCATATATAGATTGCGTAGTAGATACCAACCCGATGGCACAGGAAATTCATTCAGTGTCCAATCATATCAAGGGGACTACAACTGCGGTTGTAGCAATGCAAACTGCCGTAGTTTTGGCAGAAAAGAAAGCCGCCGACCACGTTTGCGACAACGTAAATAAAGGCTTTTACACGCTTATACGTTCTCAAATTTCGCAGAAAATAGCCAAACTGCAAAGCGATGTCGATTCGCATTTAATGCAGCTCAACGCACAAAAAAAGCAACTTTTGGCAATACGCGGCAGAATGGAACGCGACTATAATATGATTTCCTCTCGTTATCTGAAACTTTTCAACGGATTGAATCAAAATCTGAAACAGCGAATTTTTGAATTGGATAAACCAACTGTCGATTTTGCAGTTAAAGAATTGGAAAAGGTATCTAACCGTACAAAATACCTGACGGCAACCGTCCCTGTTTCGCAACTCGAATCGCTGGCGGCAAGTCAGAAGATCATTGCCTCGAATGTAAAATTTCGAGGTTTGAGAGTTATCAACTCAATGACAAACTTTCTTGCCGATATGTCGGAACAGAAAAAATTGACTGACAGAATTTTGCTTGAAAAAGGCAATGTTGAAAATTCTACCCTGTCCGTTCCTGTGGTAATTTTAGAGTGTAATTTTGATAAATTCGACAGCAAAAATATTGATATTCAATTAAATAATGCACAGTTGAGCAAACAAACTCAATCAACCATTAAAAACACGGTTAATTCCAATATTGAAAATATTGAGTGGCAACCGTCAAAAGAAATCGACAAGGAGGTAAAAAGCGAGTTCAGCAAATATCTTTCTAATTCGGGCAGTTCGCAGCGGGTAAAAGATATGGCTAACAAACTGTTTATGGCTAATAATTTTCAAACCCTTAAAAACGAACAATTATGAGTTATAGACAAAGTTTTCATAAACAAATAGCAGTTCACTATTCGGGTCGAGTCAGTTATTCTGGTTCTGTAGATGGAAAACCATATAGCGGAAGTGTACCATACAGCGGTACGGCTTACGAAGATGTACAGGTAAATATTGATGTTGAAACAACTCCTTTCGACAATAGTGTAGCGAATTGTAACAATTCTGTAAATGTTCTCACTGGTGCAGTCGTTGCTACCGAAACGGCACAAATTGTATCTATCGACAGCAACGCAAAGAAAGTGGGTAGTACCATTGTAGAAGGTTTTTTCAAAACAATTCGCTCTGAAATCAGCCAGCAGATTGCAGAACTTTCGAGCCGTTTAGATTCCCATTTGGCACACCTGCACTCAATGGCAAAACGTTGTGTGGAAAAACAAACGCAGATGCAAGGCGACTATCAGCGTATTTCTAGCCGTTACCTGAAAATTTTTGAGGACTTGGACAACGAACTTTCCAACCGTATTTACGAATTGGACAAGCCTGCTTTCGTCTTCAAAAATCAGAGCGACAAGCATGCAGGACGCACCTTGACAGGCGATTTGGCAAGTACTGTGGCCGTTTTTGGCGCGGAGAGCGGCGATTTACAGGTGCGACTTTCTGCCTCTATTGCCAAAAAACGCGCGTTTGACACTATCGGCAAGGCAAATACTTTTCTCGTGAAACAGAAACGCTTGAACGACACAATCAATCAAACCGTTCTGAACGAGAGCGTTGCAGCCGTGCATTATTCGCCTGTCTGCTTTATCGAAACGCAAAACGAAAAAAGTCAGATTGACAAAAATCTGTATCAAGCCGATTTTTTGCCAAAAATGCAGGCAAACGAAATGATTTCTGATTTTCAGGCAAAAACTTGGGGAAACCTTCCCAAAGACAATGCCGAGAAAATCGGGCGTTATTTCAACGCGGAAGTCAGCAATCGTTATTCCACAGGCGATACACACACAAATCGTGTGCGGGAAAATATTGTTAAAATGCTAAATTTCAGCTCAATAAAATCAGTTTAATCATAAAAATAATATCACAATGAAAGAGTTAAAAGAACTTCGTTTTAACGAAAGCAACATACAATTGAAAGACAACCTGGTGCGCGGCTCTATTTTGCCCGAAAAGGCCGCGGAACTCAATCGCACTATTACAGTGCAGGGCAATGCGGTAGTTGAAGGACCGGTTTATGCCCACAAGTTAGAAATCCAAAACGGCGACCTCGAAATTCAAGGTGCTGTTTTCACGCAATTGGAACTTTATGTCAACAGCGAGGCAAAAGGCAATATCGCGTTCAAAAAGAGCGTTGGCTCGGCAAACAGCCTTGTTTCGCGGGCAGAAAACGCCAAACTCGTTTTCCATTCCGATATAAACGCCAAGAGTGTAGCGCTTTACAATGCTTTTGTGGCGGGCAGCATTTATGCAGATGATGTCGTGTTGGAAAACAGTATAGTGGTTGGCGGTGTGTTTGCTACGCAGCAAATCGACCTCAAAAACAGCCTTGTCGGCACGTTCAACACGCCGTCGGTGCGGGTAGAAGGCAGTATTTCCTTGCTTTTGCCGAGTGCGTTTTCAATTGAGCCGATGATTGCTACCGCCGATGCAAGGCTTTACAATTTGAGTTTGGCTGACTTGGGCGCACTTTACAAAGGACTTCCACAGGCACAAAATTCAGGTAAAATTGAAATGAATATTACTACCGATGAGGTAAAAACTACGCTCACCAATGAGGAAATTCAGAAAACGTTGCGCAGTTACACTGTAATAGGTAAAGTGTTGGCAGCCGACTTGTTGGATACCGATAAGTTTCAAAATCATTTTCTTTTGACAGCTGCCTCGCTCGGTTTACAACTGCTGAAAACTTACGATATTGGTATTGGAAAAGACGGAAAGCCCGCCATTTTGACCTTCGACCGTATTCGCGATTTCTTCTTCGATATTCTGAATGGAAAAATCGAAATTCAAAACATTGACGGCAAATTTGATATTTCACAAATCACAGGAAAGTTTAACTAATATGAACCCGGACGCAAAGCAAGCACATTTGCAAACCGCTCAAAGCCAACCCGCAAACCAAAGTTTGCAAAAGAGCTTGCTTTGCCCACCCGAAAAAAACAAGAAATATCCCACTTAAAAAATAAAACTTTGCTGATACACTATCCGACAGACAAAACGAAATGATAGAAATAGTTGATAAACAAAAAGGTGTATCGCTTGACAAGAAAGAAGGCCAGTTGGTAACAAAGTGTAGCAGCAATAAGGGTTTCAGTGGTAAATCAAGCATTCTGCCCCGCTCAAACTTCGGTGTATTTTGACAGGAAAGTAACCCGCAATCCCTTACTGCTGCTACACTCAACCGTTGGCGGTCATTGTAAAACCAGAAACTAGTAGGAAACTCATGTTTAATCTTTAAAATAGAAGGTACTAAAATGAAAAACTCACAATTTGAATTAAATTTGATTGGTGGTGAAGTAACCACAAAACTTATTGAGGGGGATTACGATTTCCCTGATTATAGAGTAATTAATTTTGCAATAGAGCATAATATTAAAGCAAAAAGCATTACTGGATTGTTTCAAAAATTAGATAATTACTTCTCACAATCATGGGCAGGTAATCAAGATAGCCCAATAGAGGTATATGTTTCATTCTTTAATCCAGATGAAACGCTTGATAATTGCCGTAGAGGACATAATTCAAAATTAATTCAAAAATCTGATGCAAAGAAAACAATTGATTATCAAATAGTGATTTCAGGAAACGAACAAGATTCAATCAAGAACAAAATAAAAGATTACATAAAGAGTTCTTTAACAGATAATTCTATGTCAAGTATTGACAAAGATGCAATTGTAAAGTTAGTGGATTTGTTAAAATCTAATATCGAAAAATTGAAACATTACAAGGATAATGTTCCTAAGTCTGATGATTATGATTCCGACAAACCCAAGAAGATTTGTGATGAAATTATTGAGAGTCTGAAGGTTTTTGCATTTTCAGAAAATATACCATCTGAATTATTGGATATATTTAAGAACGAAAAGTGGCTAATGAGTCATCAGTTTGAATATTGGCGATACAATTCTTTTTCGGACACGAATTCTCTTTCATCTTGTAATTTAATTCAATTACTAGAAAGCAATAATAAGGTTCATGAGGCTATAATTTCTGTGATAAAAAACTAAAAATAAAAAGGTATTGTTATGAAAATAAATGAAATTAAGGATAGACTTTCTAAGATATTTGGACTTACAGGTATAAATACCGAATCCTACATGATTAAGAATGACGGAATGCTTTGGCTGTTTTGTATAAATAATTATAGGAATGACTGGTGCAAAAGTTATGATTTCAATACAAATTATAATTTAATTGAGATTACTGAATATATTGATAGCAATACTTGGGATTGGAATAATGCACGTAGAAAATCAATCTCAAACATTGATGAATTGATTTCAGATATACAAAGTTCTTTAAACCCAAAACATTCATTAACAGATAAGAAAAATAGTTTTATCTTAAAGAATTAGGAAAGAAACAACGAACCGCCAACACACAATATAGCCAATAAGGGTTTCAGTGGTATGCGAAGGGTTGTAGCCCGCTTCAACTTCTCGTGTAACTTGATAGGAAATCGCCCGCAATCCCTTACTGGCCATATTGTCAACCGTTAGAGCCAATGCAAAGAAAAAAGACACACAGACAGATTTTGAGACAACGACATACTTTGACTTAGGCTTGACATATTTTTGAAATTTAAATTAGGGAAGCCGAAAACTAATCAGAGTAGGCGAAAAAATAAAAATTGATAATATGGCAATTTCAGACGTTCAATTAAAAGGTAGCTGGTACACAGTTTTTGACGGTAATGGTAAGAAAATTAAAGATATTGCAGCTTCATCAGTTGGAGACCTTTGTGGTATCGGTAGTGATTTTATCGTTTTTGTAAAAGGAAGTTGGTATAGTACATATGACGAAACAGGCAAAAAAATTAAAGATGCTGCTGTTTCTTCACTTGGCGACTTTCGTAATGCTTCTGGTTCTACTATAATTTTCAAAAAGGGAAGTTGGATAGGAACATATGATAAAACATTCAAAAAGTTGAGTGAAAGAGCTGGATAATAACAAAAATGGTGGTGGCGTAGCCACCACCATACTATTTTTAAATTGCAAAAAAATGACAATAATTTTATGGAACCATCAACAACGATAAATAATATGTTGGCAGGAAACAAAATATTTGTTCCTGCATATCAACGTGCTTATTCTTGGGAAACCCCATCAGATGATAAAAATAAAAACACAAAAACACATACAGATGTGTTTCTTCAAGATTTAATTGATTATAACCGTAGTTTAGTTGAAAGTCCCTATTATTTCGGGCATTTCCTTTTTGAAGAAAAAGGGGGTAGGAATTTTGGTGTAATTGACGGGCAACAAAGATTAACCACTATTATTATCTTCCTTTCAGCTTTATTTACGAGACTGAAAGAATTAAGAACTCTAACGGAGGAGCAAGATTTTCTTTATAAAAGTATGGTTAAGTTGGGGTCTAATTACACATTTGCTACTGTAGATTATGACAAACAGTTGTTTATTGATTATGTTTTAAATCAAACAAAAAAAGACAAAAACGGTATTGAAACTGAATCAGCAAGAAGAATTGTAAAAGCATTTGATTTTTTTTCAAAATCGTTTGCAGATAAAGACGAACAGTTTTTGATAAAAATGCTAAAAACAGTTAGCGAGGCAACTTGTACTACTCATCCCGTAAAAAATGAATCAGAGGCAATTCAGATGTTCATTTTCCAGAACAATCGAGGGAAAAAGCCTTCAAATTTGGAAATTATTAAAGCCCAATTCATGTTCAATGTTCACCTGTACGGTGGTGAAGAAAAAGACAGTTTGATTGAAGAAATAAAAAACCGCTTTGAAAAAATTTATAAATCAATATCTTCGATTGAATACAAAATAGACGAAGATGATGTTTTAGTTTACACTTTGCGGGTTCATTTCAATTCACTTTGGGAATCAAATGCAATTGATAAAATCAATAAACTATTATCAGAAAGCAATCCAATTCCTTTTATCAAATCATTTACAAATTCGCTTGCAGTAAGTTTTGAGCATTTGACTACATTCTTCGGGAAAGATGAACGAGAAAACATCGAGATTCATTCAATTATTACTTTAGGTGGTTTTGCAATAGCAATCCCATTTGTTATTAAAGCATATACTTTCGGACTACAAACAAAAGAAATCTGCAAGATTTGTTCATCAATGGAATCATTGGTTTTGCGCCATAGACTTATTGGAACAAGAGCAGAAATGACTTCAAGAATAAATGGTGTTTACCAAGAATTTAAAGCAGAACAACCAGACTTAAAGCCCATAATTGATAGAATTGTTTGGATGAAAAACACAACTGATTGGTGGTGGGCTTATTGGAATACGACTGAATTTGAGAAATCAATACAAGGCGGAATGCATCATGCAACTGCCAAATTTTTACTTTGGAAATACGAAAATCATCCTGAAAACCAAGGAAAAAACGGTTATTCTTTGACTCGTTTTGACAATATAGAAAGTCCTGAATTAGAACATATCGCACCACAAACACCAACAAATGGAGAACCAATTGCAGCAGGTTATTGTGAGTATGATGAAGAATTTAGAAACCAATACATTGACTGTTTAGGAAATTATTTGCTTCTTTCAAAATCTCACAATTGTTCTGTAGGGAACAGACCATTTAGCGAGAAAAGAAGTTCGTATAATCATCTTGGACAACAACGAGAAATTCAAAAAATGACAGTGGAATCGGAAATTTGGGACAAAGAAAAAATCAGTCTGCGTAAAGAAAAAATAGTGAAATTTATACTTGAAAACTTCTAAGAAAATAATGCACATGGCTCTAACATCGTATATAAAACATTTGGCGGTCAGTGGTTTATCGAGCGTTTTAGCTCGTATCAAAAGTAGTTGTAACTTGATAGGAAACCACTTCGAAATGCCAAACGTTTCATTCGAAAATAATTTAGTTGTGGAGTGCTGATTTACAGCACCTCTTGTTTATAATTCTTTTTTAGACACATTAAAAGATTAGCATGCGGCTTTTGACTACATGCGACTATTGGCGTGGCTTTTTTGTTTGAAAACG
>JAKPTX010000100.1 GCA_029570835.1 Bacteroidota bacterium | reverse complement strand
ATATGAGTCGTCTGCCATCCAATCGGTAAAACTACCATTAGAATTATACGATTTGATTTCATTGGGAGCACCGCCGCAACCGTTAGGAGAACAATTGTCATGACAAAATGTTAAATACTGTGTTTGCACATCGATATTATCAGAGTGTTGAATATCAATAGTGAGCACATCGCCACCATTCACCCAGTAGTTTGTACCGTCGTAATATGAATAGCCCAGGACATTTGAATACCCGTTATAGGTTGGTGCTGTCGCATCCACAGTAATGGTAACACTTCCGCAACCTGATGACCAACATCCGCCGCCAGCTGAATTATATCCTTTCGCATAATATGTGGTTGTGCTGGTGGGAGAAACTGAAAGATTACTTCCCGGAGTACTAGATAAAGAAGTAGTACCGCTTGGGCAAGATCCTTCCTGCCAATATATCATTGTTGCATTGGTTGATGTGGCTGAAATGTTGGTGGAACTTCCTGAACAGATCGTTGTGGCGCCGGAGGCGGAAGGATTGCCGGGGGTGGCACAAGGTACGGAATACCGATAAGCAAGGGTTGAGGAATATTGAAAAGGTTCACAACCCAGACTATTAACCGTGATTATGTATGTTCCAGTTGTGGGGCAAATCCATGATAATGACGCGGGACTACCTGAACACCAGGGTCCGCTGTCATCATTACTTGTTACTAGCGACCATGATGAATTATAAAGCTCCATATAGGTGTCTTCCGATGTGTTGGCACACAAGCTGAAATCGTATGTATTTCCTGCAGTAGCATCAAAATAGAAATAATATTGGTACCCGGAAGAATAAGAATAATTTTGCCAGGAGGTTGTCGGCGTAAGCGTAGCACCCGTTGTATAGTAATTACCATTAGTTCTCCAATATTTGAGTGTGCCTGCATATGACATATTACTGGCACAACCACTACAGCAATGATTCGCCAGAATGTAATACAATCCACCAGTTGTACAAGTCCAGTTAATAAAGGCATGAGTCCCAATACCGCCATCGTCATCCGATGTTACCTGGCTTCCGAATGCATCATATAATGTCAGGTAGGTATCCTCTGTTGTATTTCCATCCAAAGAAAAATGATATGAGTAACCGGCTGTGGCGTTAAAACTCCAATATGGCATAGTGGATGCAGAGTATGAGGCCGTAGATGGTGAACAATCTTCAGGAGTAATTGCCCCCCTGTTTGTGCCACAAGGTGGCGGGGTTGGACTATAACTCCGATAAGCAAGGGTTGAGGAATATTGAAAAGCATCACAACCATAATTATTAACCTGAATTATGTATGTCCCTGATGTGGGGCAAGTCCATGATATTGACGCTGGATTACCAACACACCAGGGTCCGCTGTCATCATTACTTGTTACTAACGACCATGATGAATTATAAAGATACATATAAGTGTCTTCCGATGTGTTGGCACACAAGCTGAAATCGTATATATATCCTGCCGTAGCAGTAAAATAGAAGTAATAAAAGTACCCGGCAGAATAAGAATAATTTTGCCAGGAGGATGTTGGGGAAAGCGTGGCTTCGGTTGTATAGTAATTAGCATCATCAGTAGCCCAATATTTCAAAGTACCCGCATTATTAATATTGGAACATGAAATATGATTTGCACTTATATAATAAGTACCAGCCGTGGAACATGTCCAATTAATAAAAGCATGCGTACCAATACCTCCATCATCATTGGAGGTTACTTCGGCAAAACTGGAATTATATAAATGCAAATAGGTATCCTCAGTAGTATTACCATCTAAAGAAAAATGATATGAATAACCTGCAGTAGCCGTAAAACTCCAATAGGGCATTGTCCCAGCTGAATATGATGCCGTTGAGGGTGAACAAAGGGAAGGGGAAATCGTTCCCCTATTGGTATTGCCGCAAGCCGGCCCAGACATATATGTTATCCTTATTCCAGATCTGTTTGGACTTTGAACTGACAGTGTAGTATAATGGACCCCGAAATTAGGACAATAAGTTAAAGTGTAAAAATCATTAATTTTATTGTCATGAAAAGTAGAAGAAAATTTTCCGCAGAGTTCAAAGCAAGAGTTGCTTTGGAAGCGATCAAAGAACAATCAACACTGGCTGAATTGGCTGTGAAGTATGAGATTCACCCGAATCAGATAACAGAGTGGAAGAAAATATTTTTAGCAAATGCAAGGCTTACTTTTACAGAAAAGTTGCCGGAAAAGAAACAGGAAGAAGAAGTTCGCCGCCTGTATGAGCAAATAGGCCAACTTAAGGTTGAAAATGATTTTCTTAAAAAAAAATTGTATTAGAAAACAGTTTGCAACAAAGGCGCCAAATGGTTGAGACAGATAATAACAAATTGAGTATCAATAAGCAGTGTGAGGTTTTACAAATCCATCGCTCAGGCGTGTATTATCGGCCAAATGGTGAGAGCCAGCACACCCTTGACTTGATGTTAGAAATAGATAAGATACACATAAAGTGGCCATATTATGGAACAAGAAGGATGACTGTAGAGTTACAAAATATGGGTTATGTAGTTGGCCGGAAACTTATCCGGCGTTTAATGCGCCTGATGGGAATAGAGGTTATTTATCCACGCCAAAACACTTCGCAACCCAATAAAGGACATAAGATTTATCCCTATTTGCTCAGAGGTTTAAAAATTGATCATATAAACCAGGTATGGCAAACGGATATTACCTACGTCCCAATGAAGCGAGGATTTATGTATCTTATGGCAGTTATTGATGTTCATAGCCGTTACGTACTCAACTGGAGTATTTCCAACAGCATGGACGCAGCCTGGTGTACACAGGTAGTTCAACAGGCAATTGAAAAATATGGTAAACCTGAGATATTCAACACCGATCAGGGAAGCCAGTTTACCAGTGAGCTTTTTACAGAAATGTTGCTGGGCAACAATATAAAGATAAGTATGGATGGTAAAGGCCGTGCAACAGACAACATTTACATTGAACGCTTATGGAGAAACGTGAAGCAAGAAAATATCTACCTGAATGCCTACGAAACAGGATTAGATCTGTACAAAGGATTGGAGGAATATTTCTACCAGTACAACAATCATCGTGTACATCAAGCACTAAATTACTTAAAACCGATAGATATTTATAAAAATGTGGCTTAAAAGAAAAATTCGAACAAATAATTTTTATATTTGCAATGGACAAAAAAATATCTTTTCAACGGGAAACAGGTGCTTAGTCATCTGTTTCTCTGAAAAGAAAAATAAATTAAGAATCATAAAAAATCTGTCCTAAGACAGGGAGCCACTATAGACTTCAATTCTATAGTCCTGTCCTTTTATCAGTCGTTTAATAATATTTTTAACAACTTGGTCGGTTAATGTCATTTTGTTATTTCTTTAAATTGTTCTAACGTTAAAAATTTAGTTGCTCTTTCTTTGAAAATATCAGGTTGTTTTGACTTTGATTGCATATATTCAAAGTATTTAGGTTCTTGTTCTGTAAGGAAAAACAATCTTTCTAAAGCTTTTGCTGTTTTTCCAACTGTTCCGCTACCACCAAAAGGGTCAAAAATCAAATCCCCTTTATATGAATAATATTGAATTACTCTTTTACAAAGCTCAACAGGAAAAAT
>JAKPTX010000079.1 GCA_029570835.1 Bacteroidota bacterium | reverse complement strand
TCCTTGGAAGTGGACTGCTTCTCAAAGAGAACATGCTGGATCTGTTTTTCCATCCTGCTCTAGAGAAAGAAAAAAAGGCTGACCAGCAATTGAATATCGACTTTGATTACGATTAACTATTTTTAAGAGACACTAGTGAAACTTTTTATATCTTCAACTCATAAAAATAAAAGTCATGTATACCAATAAAATCGGTGAATGCACCACTATCATCATAGGAAAAGAACAAACAGAAGACGGTAGCTTAGTACTAGCTCGCTCTGAAGATTTGGAGTTGAAAAATGTGGTGAACCTCGAATCATTTGAAGAGACAGAAAATGGACACTCTGAGTTTGTATCTCGCGAAGGAGGATTCCATTGTCCTCTTCCCAAAAAACGTTTGGGCTATACAGCTATGCCCGGAACTGGTCAAAGTGGAGAATGGGGCGCTGCCGGTTGGAATACAGCAGGCGTCGGAATGAGCAGTACAGAGACTATCTTCGCATCTGCCCGTGCCCTGGAATTAGACCCTTTGGTTCCCAACGGATTGGCTGAAAACAGCGTCTTTAACATCATCCTACCCTATATATACACAGCTCGAGAGGGCGTGGAACGATTGGCCTCATTAATAGAGGAATATGGATGTACAGAAGGCTTTGGCATCGGGTTTATCGACAATAAAGAGGTCTGGTATTTAGAAAGCTGTGCAGGTCATCGCTATCTAGCATGCCGGATACCTAATGAGGTCTATTTTGTAACGGCCAACCAAAGTCGTTTCCGTTATTACGATCCTAACGACCACTATAACTACATAGCCTCTACTGACCTGATGGACTTTGCTCGCAAAAACGGATTATGGACCAATGGCGACTTTGATTTCCACGAAGCCTATCAACGCGACGAGAAGCTAGACACTACCTATAATTATCCTCGTGTCTTTGGGTTACAGAAGATGTTCTCTCCTCAGATTCAAAACGATATTACAAAAAACACATTTCCCATATTTGCCCAACCTTCAGAAAAAATCTCTCTCCAGATGCTCCGAAAAGCATTCCGCTATCATTACGACGGGACGTTACACGACCCTTACTTACATCAGAACCCAAAGGAGCCTTGTCGGTCGGTTTCCATCTACCGTACAACGCAGACTCATATTCTTGTGTCTCGTCCTTGGTTACCTAAGGAAATTGGCGAGGTAACCTACATGGCAATGGGCATTGCTGATTTGAGCGTATTTGTTCCACTTTATCAAGGAGTAAAACATTATCCAGAGGCTTATTGTAAAGGCAATGATAAATCGTCAAATGATTCTGCTTATTGGAAATTCCGTCACGTACAAGCATTGGGCATGGTAAACTATAACTGTTACGCACCGATCATCAAAGAGCGTTATCTGAAGTTAGAGTCTGAAATAGACGAGCAACAGAAGACCTTCGAAAAGGAATATTTACACATCATAAAAAGTGATTCTGAAAGTGCACAAAAAGCATTGCAATCCTTTAGTGACCAGATGCTGAAACGCGCACTGACTGTAACAGACGAACTAACCGAAGAGCTCTTCACTCAATTGAACTACGATACAGAGAAAATGTATTTCTTTCATGGAGCGTAAGAGGTTCAATTTCATAGAAGAGGTTTTCTGACAACCATCAATCAAACTAAACACCTAAGGTTTTTCCTAGGTGTTTTTTTTCGCCAAAACATTTCAGCATTCTCCTTTGTGTCAAGTTGCAGCTAATCAAATACAACAATGAGAATCATTACAATTGGTTTATCCATTCCTATTCTCTGCCCTTATTACATCCATTAACGCACAAGTTTCTATTCCGGACAATCCTTGCAAATAGCATAACGTTTACCCAACATCAACTGTTTTCTTAATGCTAATGCATTGCCCGAAAACCAGCAAGATTTAAAGCCTGAAGCAAAAGCATTACCGTAAGCCATCTCAGCCTCTTTGTCATAACAGCAAGGAGAAACCAACCCATCACACGTCACAATACAAGCACTCCACTGACGCCAACATGACTTATGTTTCTTCGTTTTCAAACGATAATGTGAACCAACTTTCTCGTATCGAGAATATTTTTCATTCAAAGGAGGAAGAATCTCAGACGATGGAGAATCCAGATTATAAATCTGCGCACTCTTTAAAGTTGCAAAATCAACACCTAAACTTTTCGCCAAAGATTTAAAATCATCTATTTCTGATTCGTTATGACGGAAAACCACAAATTGCAATTCGATTAAAGGATATCTTGACGACCGTTTCCTGGTCTCTACTAAACGTGAAATACCATTCTTAACTCTCTCAAAATCACCTTGTCTCCTATAAACAGAATAAGAAGATGATTGCACTCCATCCAAACTAATTATAACATGGTCAATGCCAGAATGAACCAATTCTTCGCACATTCTATCGGTCAAGAAATGCCCATTAGTCGATGTTGCCACAAAAAGACCTTTCGATTTTGCATAGCGTACCATTTTAACAAAATCAGCATTCAGCATCGGCTCTCCTTGAAAATAAAGGAACAGATGTATCAAATCTGGAGAAACCTCATCCATTAGACGTGAAAAATCAGTGAATGACAAAGCTCCTTTTTTTCGTTTCAATCTACCGCTGCCAGTGATGCACTCAGGGCACGACAGATTGCAGCAGTTAGTTGGCTCTACCGAAATAGAAAACGGCATAGCAGACAACCTGCCCTGCTTGTTTATTTTTGCTATGAAATATTGAAATGTCAAACGCAACAAATTGAGACATCGTCTTGGCGTGAGACATCTGAACAGAGCGTAAGCATATCGAAAAAAAGAAATCAAGGACATCCCGTCAAAAGTTATCGTGAAACATATCTTCAAAACAAAGATAAATCAAAAATAACAGATAGCATCCATTCTCGTTAAAGCACTGATATATGTATAAAATTATAAAGTAACAATTTGCGCTCAAATCCTTAATAAAAAATATGCAATCTTTTAATCATCTACAATTTGCCAATCTATTTAAGGGCCTCAAAGTAAATTGTACACATAAGTAATTCGTAAATAAATAAGAAACAAAGACTTACAAAATTGAACCGAAAAACAAAAAGTACATTTGCTTGTATTTTGCTTGTATTTTTGAACGGGAAAAACAGTGCTTTTTGTGATTTGCCTTTAATTTTGCTTTGCAGGGGTTTGATTGTACCTCTTTAAACAGTGCATTATACGACACCACAACACCACAGAAGCCCAACCACAGCGAAGAAATAACGCTACACGTACATTCTAACTATCAAGTCCTAAATAAGCGTTACAGGTTTTATTGGACAAACATACTATGATTTATCCATTCCAGCAAGCTAGCTTGCTGGAATGGATATTTTTTTTGATTTGTATTTTTTTATTTTGACAAATGACTGGTGGTGCATCTGTTCTGGAGTCAAATAAGAGCAGGACAAATGAGGTCTCATTGTGTTGTAAGTTCTTATTGCATCAGAAACAACATGTTTCATCATCGGCAGAGACAGGTTTATGTCTTCTAAGAAAAACTCCTGTTTCAGTATTCCGTTGACCCTTTCAGCAACTGCGTTTGCATATGGATCATAAGACTCCGTCATACTTGGTGTTATTGAATATCTTGACAGTGCTGCTTGATATTGGTTTGAACAATATTGTATGCCTCTGTCCGAATGGTGAATCAGCGGTTCATCGGGATATGTTCTATTCCTTTTAGCCATATTAAGAGCTCTTATGCAGCTGGATGTATCCAAGCTGTTAGAAAGATCAAAACCAACAATTTTCTTTGAATATGCGTCTGTTACGAGAGAGAGATAACAATGTTTGTCTCTTCCTCCAATGTATGTTATGTCAGCAACCCATACCTGTTCCGGACGGCGTATGTCAAGGTTTTCCACAATGTTTTTGTATTTGTGGAATCGATGATGAGAATTTGTCGTAATATGATATGAACGCTTTGGCTCCAGTAGCATATGGTTGGCCCGTAATATATCGAACATCTTATCTCTTCCTACTCCTAGATTCCTCATCTCTTTATTTAGCAGATGATACGATTTGCGGGTCCCTATCCTAGGCATATACATGCGTAATTCCTGAACTTTGTCTACAACTTCTGAAGCGCGGCATTGTGATCGTCGTATGCTCCATTGGCTGCGATAATATACCATTCGTGATACCCCGAGCAGTTTACACAAACGATTTATAGAGAATGTGTTCTCTTTTGTATATCCCTTCACTGCTCGGGGAAAGATTTTTTTCTTATATCAACTTTGAATTCTTTTTCTGCCATATCTATCATCAGATCAAAGAATGCCACCTTATGGTCTTTATCGTCCAATTCCTTTTCCAATCTGGTGTTCTTCCTTTCCAATTCTTTTACTTTCTGACGTAGTTCAAGCAGTTCTTGTTCTTTTGTTTTTGTTCCCATATCTCGGATATCTTTATTTTCCCAATCAAAATTACCATATTTTTCTAACCATCGTCTTACAGTATGACTTCCTTGTATGCCATACTTCCGATGAAGAGATCCTAAAGATATCTTATTTTCTTCATACTCTCTTACTACCGCAAGCTTAAAGCTCATCGGGTAGTCTTTTTGTGAACGTCTAACGTACTGTCTTTCATTCCCTTTCATATTCGTTACTTTTTTGTTGTAACGCTATTTCAGGACGTGACACAACTTTTAATATTGAGCTTTGATCTGCTTCAATGCTTCTCTTTTTCTTAACTTTGTAAGCGTTGGTTATAAATAAATCATGGATTCGATTATTTCCTTAAATATAAATGGAGTGTTCTATTTGAAGGATCAGTTTCAAAATAAGAATTTGTTGCAATCGATTGAGGGTTGTGATGATGCCTTTATCTCTTTCCTTTTGGAATGGTTTTCTGATGGAGATGTTGTTGTTGGTCATACTTCGGGTTCTACTGGAGTGCCAAAAGAGATTTGCCTTTCGAAGAAAGCAATGATAGAATCGGCGAAAAGAACCAATGCTTTCTTTCAATTGAAAGCAGGTGATAGTGTTTTATTGTGTTTGTCTGCCAACTATATAGCAGGAAAGATGATGGTTGTTAGGGCTCTGGTTGGAGAGCTTAAACTATATGTTCAAAAACCGTCTTCATTGCCATTGATTGATGAATATCGAGATTTTGTTTCGATGGTGCCTATGCAGGTGCATGCATTGATGGAGAGCAAACAAGGCGTTGAGGTAATGTCTCATGTCCGTTATCTTTTGGTAGGTGGAAGCCCCTTGCAGCCCGATGTGGCAGACTGGTTGAAATCTCTTCCTGTTGACACCTATATTTCATACGGAATGACAGAAACTGTTTCGCATGTAGCTCTCTCTTCATTGAAGCAACAGCAAAATAACGAACCAGTTTACAATGCTTTACCTGATGTGACTTTTGAAACCGATGATCGGGATTGTTTGGTGATTAATGCCAATTATCTATCTTCTGCACCTTTTGTAACCAATGATGTGGTAGAATTGTTGTCTGATGTTTCTTTTGTTTGGAAAGGCAGATGGGATCATGTTATCAATACGGGAGGAGTAAAGGTCTTTCCTGAAACGGTTGAACGAAAGATTGCCGATCTGATTCTTGAACCGTTTTATATAATTCCGGAGACGAGTGATAAATTTGGTCAGCAGGTTCTGTTAAAAATAGAGGGGGAAAAAAGATCTTCTGATGATTTGTTGAAGAAACTAGAATCCCGTCTTTCTCGTTATGAGATGCCCAAAAGAATAGATTTTGTGTCTGAATTTGAACGTACTTCTTCCGGAAAAATAAAGAGGAAATAATCGGTTTTTTAATTTTCTTTGATTCTTATTGTAATCAATTTAGTCATTAGGTATTAATTTATATATTTGCTAAAATCAAAAAACTTAAAATATGGACTTTTTTGGAAATTTATCATCTATTATAAATAAAGCGCAAAAAGTACTGAATAGTGATGCGGCAAAGCAAGTGATTGATGCATTGTCGTCTGCTAATAAAGGTCAAGGGATTGATATATCAAGTGGATTAAAGGTTGCGCTTCAAGTTGGAATTGAGACCGCTGCAAAAAATCCAGGTTCAACAGATGGATACTTGGCTGATGCTGCGGTGAAAATCGGTTTGCCAAAAGAGGTTGTGACAACATTCGGAGCTGTGCAGTCTTTGGCGTCTAATCAGACTTTCAATCAAGTGTTGAATGCAACAGGAGTAAGCATACCTTCTACTGATACAGTAGTTACATTGTTTAACCGGGCAGCAGAAAATGCAGCTCATAAATCAGTTGATATATTTGCAAATGCCATCACTGGCATGTCTATTGCTGATGCTAAAAACATTCTTTTTGGAGCAGATAATGCCGCAACTACTTATTTGCGAACTAATACATTTACCCAATTACAAGGTACGTTCAATCCTAGTATAATTAATTCTTTTGATGTGGCAATAACTACCTAAAGTGAAGTAAAATTGTTATTTTTGCAAAAAAAAGAGACGATGGACTTGATAGAATTCACAAAGAAGTTTCCGGACGAGGAGTCCTGCAAAACACATTTTAAGGCGTTGCGGGATGC
>JAKPTX010000078.1 GCA_029570835.1 Bacteroidota bacterium | reverse complement strand
TACCTTCTGTTTGTTTCAATAGTTCTTCCAAGTCCTTCAAATCATGACCGCTAACTAATATTCCAGGGTTATTGCGGACACCAAGTTTTACTTTTGTGGGTTCCGGATTCCCGTAGGTCTTAGTATTTGCTTCATCCAATTTAGCCATAACTTTAACGGCATTTTCTCCTGTCTTTAAAACCAAATTTACCAGTTGATCAATAGTCAAACTATCATCCAAAGTAGCAGCCAGACCTTCCATAATAAACTTGTTTACATCATCATCCTGATAGCCCAAAACAGCCGCGTGTTCACCGTAAGCGCAAATACCTTTAATACCGTAAATAATTGTCTCACGCAAAGAACGGATGTCCTCATTCTCTGTTCTGAGCACTCCAACCTTTTTAGCAAATTCATCATATTCATCTTTTTTCAATTGAAAAGTAACTGCTTCCGGACAGGTCTCACATTTACCTGCCATCAAGTTACAGAGTTCATTTTTCCGCGTATCTCTCAAAGTAAGAGTTGCTTCAATTGTGTCTCTGATATTTTCTTCGTCCCAATTTACATTGGTGATGGTTTTAAATAAAGCGTTCATCACAAAAAACGAATCCTCAGGATAATATCTACCCTTATCCTGAAGCTTTACAGAAACATAAGCCAGACCCTTTATGCCATAAATCAACAGATCGAACAAATTGGCAAGGGTTTCACTTTTTCCACAAACCCCGCGCATTGTGCAGCCAAGGTTACGGGATGTTTCCTGACATTGATAACAGAACATACTCATTTTTTTCTCCTTTTTATGGTTTTGGCATTTTTATTACTAATAATCGCAAGTTCGTATCCCCTTCGTTAAGAACACCATGGGGAATGTTTTTTGGACTTTCAATCAGGGTATCCACAGGAAAGCTTTGTTTCTCTTCTCCAATTTCCAATGTAGCTGTTCCTTCCAATACATAGAAAGCTACATTCACAGGAGTGATATGTTTCTTTAAATGAGCCCCGGGAGCTAAATTTAGATGAACTATTTCTCCTTCGGGTGCCTCGTAGATTTTAGAACCCCGAATGCCATTGGCATTAACTTTGGGCTCAACATCATGCCAAGTTCTACTTTTCATTTTTTTCTCCTTATTGTTTTGTTTCTATAAGTTTCATTATTGTCTCTAATAGGTCCGAACCCTCTTTTTTCAGGTCAAAAGCACAATCACTTAAATTCCATTGAGTAACTGTAAACCGCATTGATCCCACAATAATTCTGAATAATTGAGTCGGCGATAAGTCATTTCTAATTTTGCCTTCCTGTTGTGCTTGAAGAATATAATTTTCTACTGCTTGTTTGTGTTTATGCATAATACACTGAAACTGACCCTTAAAAGTAGGATCATTCTTAAATAACTCTTCAGAAAACATCACTTTTGCCAAGTTTGGATGTTTACTAAAAAGAATATATCTATCCTCTACAAAATGTCGGATACTTTCCAAAGGGGAATAATTTGCTCCTCTAATTTCCTGTAAAACCTTGTTTGACAGCTCTTCAAAATAACCCAAAATCGTTGTTACTAAATCCCTTTTGCTTTTAAAATGTCTGTAAAGCGCTGCTTCTGTTACCCCTATTTGGGTTGCCAGATTCTTGGTGGTTAGCTTTTCATAACCTTGATTAGCAATTATGATAATTGCCGTCTTTAATATATCTTTCTGTCTCTCTGTAAGTTCCATTATATATTTCCTATGTAAGTAAGTATTTACTAACTAAGATAATCAAGTCCACTCTGCTGTCAAGAAAAAAGTTGGAAAAGCCAAAAAGTCGAGAGGTCAAGAGGTCAAGGGGTCGAGAGGTCAAGTGGTCAAGGGGTCGAGAGGTCAAGAGGTTATTGAAAAAGTGACACACAAACTATAATAAAAATCAGAAAGATTAGTAATGAGTTCAAAATGTAAGTCAGGAGTCGTCACTGCTGAAATATCTTTTATGTTATTTACAAATTCGTTTAGCAGTGAGGACTCGTGACGATCACCCCAAAAAAAACAAGCAATCAGATCATAATTTCGTGCTCTCAGTGTAAAAAAAATTCTTTTCTCTATGGTAAAATTCTCTCTTTTTCTCTTTGTAAAATAAAATCTCGGTGTTTTCGGTGGCTAAACTCTTCTCTTTCTCTCTTTTTCTCTTTGTAAAATAAAATCTCGGTGTTTTCGGTGTTTTCGTTGGCTAAACTTTTCTCTTTCTCTCTTTTCTCTTTGTAAAATAAAATCTCGGTGTTTTCGGTGTTTTCGGTGGCTA
>JAKPTX010000072.1 GCA_029570835.1 Bacteroidota bacterium | reverse complement strand
CCAAGCCACACTTCGAAGTTTCCGATGTGCTGATCAAGATTGTCTTGCCTGTCATTGATTACAAAAAACAGCCTGAAGAAATATCTTTGGAAGAACTTATTTTAACGACCATTGGAAACTCAGATGGAGTAAGTCGTTCTGAACTAGATCTTGTTACTGGTCTGCAACGAACTCGCCTTACAGAAGTGCTGAACGAATTGATATCAGAAGGAAAAATTGTACGAACTGGTGGTGGGCGTAGTGTTAGATACAAATTGAAATACAATTAATCTACCGCTCTTTCGACCTTTTCGGTAGATAAAGCGGTAGTTCTTTGCCCAACTAAATGTGTCTCTTATGAAGAATTCATCGTGGGTATACAATCAGGAATTATTATCATAAGGAGTAGTTGGGATGGAATTTAAAGAAATACTATTATCCGATTTGGGTAATGGCAACTTGGCAATCTTAACGGGTGCAGGAATTTCCGTATCACAACCAGCAGGATTCCCTCTTGCATATAATATCTCGAAAAAAATACTAAATATTTTGACTTCTTCTGCAGGTTTTCCCCTTGGTGAGTGTGTTTTAAACGAAATAATTAAACGAACTCAGATGGAAAGATTGTGGGAGTCCGTGGATCGAGCAAGTAATAATGGTATACTAGGGACTATTCCAATGCTCGAAAAGGGAAAACCAAATTTAGACCATCATTTTGTTTTAAAACTAAGCCAGAAATTTAATATAAATACTATTTTCACTCTTAATTTTGACAATTATCTAGAAGAAGCATTTTTGCAATGCAATGGTGCAATTTCCAACTTAACTGAAACTAGCCAACCTTATATCTCTCGTTTAAAGAAAAACTCGGATTCCTATTTAGAAATTGTTCATCTCCATGGAAGAAACGATTCTGGAGATATCAGCTCTTTAGCCACTACTATCTCCACCACTGGAGTAGCACTGGAGAAAGAAAAAGAGGATATTCTGCTGTCTTCAATTAAAGATAAATCAATTATTTGTTTAGGCTACTCAAATGGTGATTATGACACCTTTCCTCTTATCGACAGATTTTGTGAGAAAGTATATTGGTATGACTATAAGCATGGTCTTTCACAAAATGTTTATGAATTAGTTAGAGAATATCCAGAAAAGTATCTATTGTTAAATGACGAAAAGGGCATTGGGATTTCGAAATTCCTTGAAAACTGTATAAATGATGATGCAGATTGGCAAGCGATAAAAGATTTAGTGTCTAGCCAAAAAGATATAAAAGAAGCAGATTTATTTTGCCATTTCGAACTAGCATTTTTACCATTGTTAGGGAGCAACGAGGGACATAGAAGATTAACCTCTCAAGTAGCATTAGAGACATTATTTCACGATATTGGCTTTTCAGATATGGAAGATACCATTCGGAAAAAAATTAATTCTAAACCAACACAAAAAAAGTATTATGCATACTACACTCACAATGTTGTGCAATCCGAATATGCAAAGAAAAATAAAAAGGTTTTTCGTTCAGTGTTACATTCGTTGCGTGCCTATATACATACCCCAAGCGATTATGCTTTATTAGATGTGGTCGGCAGTCTGATTGTTCTTTGGAAAATCTTTCCTATACCACTATGGATAATTAAAAAGCTCTGTGAACTTACGATTAGTTTAGTAATCAGACGCGGAGAAGCACAAAGTGTGCAAAAAGGTTTTTTTCTCCTCGGAGATATAAATCATTTTATAGCAGAAACTTGTTTTTGCCCCTCAACCGATGCAATCTATCGCGGATTTAAGCATTTGGTCTTTCGTAACTCGAAAACATTTCATTTATTGGATAGGTTGTGTTTTTTACTCACAAAACCGTTACGAAATATTTTTTTAAAATCGGCACTTAAGGAATATTCTAATGCAGTGCTTTTCCCATATGTCAACTCAGGTGTGAAGGTAAATATTGCCTATAATCTACTAGCTGCTTTGAGAGTTAGGGAGGTTTCGGCTGCGTTAGGGCATTCGGATGTGGATGATAGGATTGAAAAGGTATCTGAGGATGCACTCATTTTCTACATTCAGCAAAAAGAGAATGATGGTCAAGCTAATTGTTATGCAAGTTCTGGTATCAAAAACTACTATTCTGGGAATTCTGAAGATGCTAAAATAAAATTAAAAAAAGCATACGGCCTTTACTCAAAGCATTCCAGCGGAAAATCTAAGTCCGAATCCTTTCTTTTTCGTCTAGGTGTTAATGGAGATTAGAAGCTATGCCTCTCAAATTAAGAATGGCAAGTATTATTAAAATAGTACCTTGTAATTATTCAAAGCGGCTGAGCCTCTTCTTTTGCCAAGTTTGTTGCAATACTTTTTATTATGTTTTTTTTATCTATTAAAATCAGCTCTTTGTTGATTATATCGAATCCACCTATGCCACATAAAGCCATACTATTAATGTAAAAGCCAAATACCATATATTCAAAAAGCCTCCCAGAATTTGAGTGGGGAGGCTTTTTAATTCAGGACAAAGATAACGTGCTAACTTATCTCCACCTCCCTGTGATTTTCATTTTCGATCTGCATTCTAGAGTGCTCTGCTTTTCCCGACCGCAAGCGCTCCCGAACAGATTGTTTTTCAGAAACCCCATCTCTTTTGTCCAGATGATGGGTGAGCTGCACACGGCTGTCCTGATCATCGATATCCACCCGCTCCGGTGAGCCATCCATGTCCAGATCACGCTACTTCAGATTTGCATTCAGATATTGATCCAGTTGTGGAAAATCAAGGGTCTGTGGGTTCTGGCTGAGGTTCATCTGCTGCCTGTTTTCCTGAACATAGGCAGACACGTCCGCATAGTAAGCAGTCAACGCAGCCCGTTTGTCCTCAGCAACGATGGGCAAGCCTGCCTGGTAACCTTCCGTGCCTTCCTTGAGAAGGTCAGTCTTGATGCTGATTCAAGTAAGGCAGAGGTATACGGCACATGTAAGCATGTTTAGGGAAATTATTTTGCTTTCGCAATCACTGGTTTCAAATCTAATTCATATGTAACACTTTTTAGGGAAATTTCGTCTATATTAATAGAGAACAATCCATCCACGGAGCGTGTTCTTTAAAACAGAATCTTTGAAGGAGATGCAAAATGCAACAAAAAAGAAATTTTCAAAAAATATGTTTCCTCTTTATTTTTGGTTTACTACTTAGTTCTTTTCAAATAGCTTGGGCTAGTCCACCAGGAGGTGTCGATTTACAGTTTTGGCAGAACAGTGTTTTTTTACCGGGTGTTGGTGATGATCCTAACTCTGAATCCCAAAACCCCGAAGGTGAAATAATTGCTTATATCAAAAAGTATTTTGAAGCTCGTTACCAAAATTTGATAGGATTGAAAGATGAAAACTATATAAACAGTTTCATATCTAATGACCAATCAGAGCCCTCGTGGATTCAATTAGAAAGATTACGGTCAAAAACAATTGGAAAAATCAATTCAAGC
>JAKPTX010000058.1 GCA_029570835.1 Bacteroidota bacterium | reverse complement strand
TTGGTTGTTCTGCCGAGTTCCTGCCTCAGTTGCTTTAACTGCTCAGTTTTTTCCCTTAACTCAGCCGAATCGGTAGTTAAAACAAAATTGAGTTTTGCACCTACCTGTTCGAGCAGTTTTCTTCTGGCTTCCTGAGCAAATCTTTTAAGTTGACTGGTATTCATGATTTACAGGGATATCCTTTTGTTATCGTTAATTAATTCGTTGAGTTTGGCTTTGAGTGCTTCCACATATTTCTCCACGTCCTCTTTAGTCTTGAGTTCGGTTTTCGGAAGTTCCACTTTCACGTTGTTGATTCTTTGGTAGTGCACAGCAGGTGTATCATCTTTTTCGGCTGGCATGGCAAGTTTTGCCATTTCATTCAATTGCTTTTCCAGCAACTCGCCCTTTACAAAAGCACGTGTACCCCTTAAATTTGCAATAAAACGCTGCTCCTTCATTTTCTTGGCTTCATCTTCGAATGGCTTCAGTACCTGCTTGCGCTTTAAATCATCCAGTGCTTTGAAGTCATCGTGTGATTGAATTCGGCTAATTGCTTTTTCAATCTCGGTTTGAGTGAGTTTACGTTCGTCTTCAATTTGTGCAAGAACTTTCTTGGTAAGTGCATCTTTTGCCGATTTTGCATCCCTGATGAGATTTCCATAAAAGGGGGTTTCATGGTCATTTACTTCACGAAGTACATCCAGTTCTTCACATTCGATATATTCAAGGTTCGATTGATTGCCTGAAAAGAACCCACGGATTCCATCATAAATCTTTTTTTGCTCACCATTCCAGAACCGTTTTATTGGGTCAACAGTTTTTTCTTTATGGTCAAGCAAGTCGTCCTCAAAATCTTTAATATTAGTCAGGTAATATGTGTATTCTTTTTTTGTCAGTTTTTCGACAAACTCAGCAACAGGCTCAAGTACTTTCAGAAATGGATAGTTTTCCTTACTCATCAGCATTTGGTTTAACCACCCCAATTCCTGAGTGAGTTTTCCCTTGAATGCCATTGCTACTTCTTTGGCGTCTTTTGCTGGACAGGATTCATCGAAATAATCACTGTACACGGTCATCAGTTGCTTAATGAGTCGTGGGTCGTAATCAACCTGTGGCTCAAGCAGGGTATTGCTGTACAATCTGTTGTTCATGAAAGCATTCAGAGCACCATCATCATCCAATAGATTTGAATCCTGAGAGAGTTCAACCTTTCCTCGCTTGTACAATTTGGCTGCAATGCTGAATACGGCATTTTGATACCAGCCATATGGTTTCTTCGCAAAGTGGTCACGGATATCAGTCAGGGATGTCCTTTCCGACATCTTTTTTCTTCTGTGAATAATGTTCAGTACCTCACTTTCGGCTTCCGACATGGTTGAATCATCCGTTCCGAACAAATCATCCTGCCTGTCTCTGATAATGGCTTTAATGGTATCTTCTGAGAATTGAATGCTACCAAGCATCTTCAGGTTCGGATAAGCCAGTTTAATTAGATTCTGGAACGCATTAACCAATCTTGTTTTGCCATCCGAAGTACCATTTACATTCTGCTTCATTCCGTTCATATACACGGCTGATTCCCCCAATAATCTTTTGAGCAGTGTAACAAGGGTCGTTCTTCTGATGGTGTTCTGCTGCGCCTTCTCAAAGAGAATACGTTTCACATTATCCTTATTGGTGGTGGATTGGTTCTGACGGATGTATTTTTCGGTTTTAAGATACATCCTGATGTCCATGAGCATATGCTCATCATAGGGGAGAACCATCATCACAAGAGTGTTGTAACCCATGGTTTGGGATTTGAAGAAATCCTCTCTGTCGTGGTCTTGGAAATTGGGTGTAATGATTTCAACGGTAAGTTCCTTCTCCTTACCTAATATCACTCCATCAATTTTGCTTGTGAAATCATATTCCTGCTTATTTTCCAAATACCGAATTTTGGCTTCACCAATAATGGTATCGAATATGATTTGTTTAAACAGGTCGGTTACCTGACCATTGTCAATCTCGGTGGATTTTATCTCTTCTTCGATATCTTTTTCATCGTCTGTCAGGTACTCATAAAGGTCACCGCTTCTCTGGATATAGGTTTGGTTCTCAAGAATAGCAAGTGCTTCATGGACTTTTTTATCATGGTCTTTTATATCGACCTGAATGCTGTCAATCATCAGGGTCGAGATATTTCTGGCAGTTGTCTTGAAATTGCTGTAATACTTAACCATAAAAAGTGCCTTCAGTACTTGTACGGCAAATGGGTTATCGACCTGTCTCTCTGCAAGAATAATTGCACTTTGAAGTTCGCCACGAATGGTGGAACGTATGCCCTCAAATAACAAATCAAAACTTACAAACGCATTCTGGTCTTTGGTTTCAATCTGCTGAATTACATGCTGGAACACTCCAAGCATAGAACGTTCCCCAACTGATGCGTGTTTTCCCTGAAATGCATTATGGTTTGAGAGTGCCCTGATACATTGCTGGAACAAATCAAACTGATACGACACGAATGGGTATTTGCTGATAAAATCCTTCTCGTCCTGATACCCCCTGAACTGAATCCCAACTTCCGAAAAGGAGAGTAGGGTTTCCATCTTGGATTGTTCGTTCTTCCATGCGGTTTTGAGCAGGTCTCTTGCTGGGTCGCTTTTACTAAGCAGCCTCTTTTCAATCACTTCATCCACATTGGCAGATGTTAAGGGTATTTTCAATTTAAACCGTGCCTGAATTTTCGAAAAGTCATTTTGTTGGCTCTTGTTCATATCCCCGACCACACGCTCCATATCTTCCTGCGAGGTAACCAGTATCCATGAATTGCCTTTGGTTCTTGTGGCAAGGGTTTCGGCAATTGTCTGAAGGTTCAGCATCAGTTTAGTGTTTTCAGATATGAACTGACCCACCTCATCAACGAAGAAATTCAGTCTGAACCCCTTTGGTTTGGTTTTAATGTATTCGCTAACCTTTATGCAAAAATCATCCACCGATATACTTGAATCGGTGCGTATTGTATCGATAATATTGTGATATTTTTCAGGACTATCACCCAATAATTTTGAAAGAACCTGCCCGATGCCTTCCTTAACCTTTGGGGAAAAATACTTTCTCCGTGCATTCGACCAAAACTCACCAGTAGAGGTTTCAAATTCTTCCTGAAACTCTTTGTATTTTCCTTCGTTATCAATCCATCGTTCAAACTCTGCCACATGTCGTTGTGCACCAAAATATCCAAGGTGGTCATTAAAGACTTTGTAGAAAACATTCAGAAGAGCATCCTCTTCCTTTTTGCTGGTAATCTGTGCCTGTTGGTCAATATTGAACAGGATTGACTCCGATGGAATACGTGTCGCACTTTGAATATCAGCCTTGAGTATTTTGTCGGTCTCAATTTTTTCAGCAAACAGTTCACCGAGTCTATATCCATTGAACTCCTTGTTCTCCAGCACATAGGAAAGAATCTTCAGCAGGTGGGACTTACCAGAACCAAAGAAACCCGAAATCCAGACCCCATTTGCTCCACGGTAGTCATTATAAGCAGAAAAAAAGTCACCAATCTTCTTTGATACCTCATTGGTGACCACATATTCCACTACTTCATCCAATACATGTTCTTGGTCATCTGCTTTAATAACCGTCTCGATGGTACGGTTAATGTCTTTTACGAAGAAATCTTTGAGAATCATTTCTTTAATTTATAGTTAGCGATGTTGAATGCACGGTAATAGTTATCGTCTTTCATCAGACCGAAAAGTTCCAGTGAATACCCGTTGTATTCCCCTGCAAAAAAGGCAACAGTAGGTGCTTTCTTGGCAACATTCTGAAGGTTGTTCAGCACATTATGGCTTCGAATGAACGGAAACACAAGACCAATTCCCGTTAAGAAGTAAACTTTGGCAGATGTGGCATCAATCATGCCCTTAATTTTCGGAATCAGCACTTCGTTAATATCCAAAATAGATTGAAGTGCTTCCTTGAACTCCTTCTTATCCATTGTCTTTTCAAGTTCGAATATCTCACCCTCACCAAGTTCTTTATTCAGAAGTTCCAGAGCGATATCATATAAATTCAGTTCCAGCACTGGAATACCGTTGGTTTCGAGTTTATTCTTCAGGCTTCGGATTGCACGGTCAACTTCAATCTGCTGCTTCGGGTCAAATGCAGCAACAAAGAAGGGAATCTCACCGCCCAACTTTCTCATCTGAAGAAAGTCTTCATCTGATATGACCTTGTGCAAGTGGTCAAATTTCTTTACAATATCTTCCATTTCAGTGCCTTAGTTGTTTAATGTCCCTGTCGGACATCATGAATATTTTAAGCCACACAGGGTCTTCTTTAACAAGAGCATTGATTACATCCTGCTGAAGAATCTGTGGTTGTATGGTTTTTTCAACGGCATTATTGATTATACCAGCCTGTTCCAGTATGCGATACATCACCTGTTTGGCTTTCTTTCGTGTGGATTCCGAAAACTCTTCGAGTTCAGGATGCAATAATATCTTACTGTTTATGAATGAATTATAATCCGATTCATGTAATTGATAATCAAACAACAGTACTTTGTCACGGATAACTTCAATGGTATAGTCCATGATAAATGCATAATGCTTGCATACAGCAAGAAAAGCAATTTGTTTCTGGCTGTTCAGGTCACCGTGAATGAGGATGTTTTTTTGCTCGTGGGTAAGTTTCTCCAGCCGTTTTCGAATTTCACGAAATTCCCTGTCGGTTGTCCTGTTTTTTACCGAACCAAATACAACACCACTTTCTTTTACTACGTTCAGGTCAGATGAACCATTATCTTGGGCAGCCAATGCAACCTTGACCATCTCATTTAACCGTAATGATGCAGCAGTAAAGGACAATATGTACTTTGATTCGATTGTCATCAAATATTGATAATGGTTTTTACTGGAACTTCAAGAATTTCGCTGATTTTCTGTAGATGTGCCTTTTTGGGCACACTCTTGCCAACGCACCAGTTGGAGACAGTAACTTCGCTAACACCAATCTTATCGGCAAGCCATTTTTGTTTCAGACCTTTTGATTTCAACAGTTCTTTAAGAAGCATCGATTTAAGAAAAGTTAAAGTTTTGGAAAATCGAATGTACGGAATTTAATTTTGAATTACTAAAGAAAAAAAATGAAAAAAGATTGGTATTTTTTGGAATATTATTGTCTGGTATAGAAAAGAAAGGGGTGCAGCATCTTCTTAAACATCTACACCCCTAATTGAAGTTAAAATGGTAATTCCACCTCATCTACTACATCTATGCTTGACACATCAACGCACCATGCGGCAGGGTAACCTTTCTGTATTTCGGTATAACCAATTTGTATGCGGTATACAAGTTTCTTGGTCAGATGTGTTGCAGCAAACAATCCTGTGTTGTGCTTAACGTATACATAATGTATGGTATCATATCCCGCTTCTTTTAATGCTTCAATCCTATCCTGCATAATCGGGTGCTGATTACTTACAGCCTTTATATCGCTTATTATCTCTTTTAAAATCTTCACTTCCATTGATATTCTTGTTAAAATTTCTTACATGTTATTATCCAACGTATTCACCATAATTCAAACGCCACGACTGAGTTTCGTCACCTATTGATTGGACAATACGGCTGGTTTTGCTGATGCAATAGCAGGTCTCACGCTTCTTACCTTTTCTTATTGTATCGAAGCCATTCTCTGCCATGAGTTTGCCAATCACCAATACATTGATTCTTTTACTCGCATGGGGGAATCTACCCAGCAATGCATTTACCAAATCCAGATTGGTAATCAGGAAGATGTCACCAACGGTTTCTGGTTTCTGTATGTACTCATCGAATATCAAATCGATATCTGAATATTGAATATAGTCACCGTAAATGTGCTTCAATTCCTGTTTGTTATCCTGCTGGTATGAGTATGGGAAACCATTTACAAGCAAGTTATAGGCTTCCATAAACAAATCCGTGTAGTCGATTTCAGCCAGTTTTTCAAAATGAATCTTTTCAATTTCAATAGGAATTATTCTGCGATTTTGTTGTTCCCTAACAACAAAAAGGTAATTTCCACTACCAGCAAAACTGCACCTGCGCTTAATTGTAGATATTCTACGGTCATACTTTCTGCGCATGGTCAATTCTTTGGTGCTCAAAACCGTTTTGAATGTTTTATCTTGTTCATACGAGCGACCATCCATTTCATCGTCCACAATTAGCAATGCCTGTGACATTAAGACCTTGAAATCATCATCAAAACTCAGGGAATGTTCTTTTCGGTAACAGTGAAGTTCTTTCGGAAGAGTGTAGTTCCTGAGCAATGTGGTTTTTCCAACACCTTGCTCAACAGACAAAAGAGTTAAGAAGAACTCGTTTGGAAACTCGTATCCCAGTGCCTGAGCAATCATTCCCACATACCATTTCTTCAAGTACTTTATGAGTACAGACCTGTCAATGGATTTGTTCTTCAGCACCAGACTCTCCAACCATCGTTCAAACATTCCAACGGGATGCCTGTCTTTATTTGATTCAATGAATTCAAGAAGCGGATTGATAACCGTGATATAGTTGGACTTAATAGTCTCTTCGAAACGTGTCCTCGGAATCTCTTTGTCGAAATGCTTTTTCAAATCGATATACAGGGTGTTATAGTCCAGTTCCTCAATGATTTTTCCGTTGATAGTAAGGTCTTGGATAAATGTATCGTATCTGACACCTTTAGAATTAAGGTATTTAGCAATATCGTCAGAAGTTATTTTATCAGGTTTTGTCTTTACTTCAAATCCATAGTCTTTCAGCAATCTGACTGTGGTTCGGTAATCATTCTTTCCTTCCAGCACCTGCAAAATCTGAAAGTGGTTGTAAGGTTTTTCTGATTGAAATTCCGTTGACGTGCTGAAACAAAAGAAGGTCTTGGTATCTTTGAAATAATACCCTGAATGAACTGCTGAAGACCCATCCCTAAGAAGGTAAATCTTCTGGTCATCTTCTTTCACGACAGACCAGCCATGTTTTTCAAATAACTCAACAATGGAGTATTTATCATTGAATTCATTGATGGCGGGTTCGCTATAAACAAATGCTTCACCGTTCTTTGATGTATTTCCTGTTGGAAAAAATCGGGTCAGACTTCTCGCTAAATCAAGGAGTAAATTCCGTTCCTCTGGTGTGATGGATGGAATGTCCTCACAGAGATTTTCAAGGTCGAGTACCCCTTGCATAATCTTGTTATTGACTTTGCTTGTGCAGAAGTAACCACCTTCTCCACGGGTTTCGATGATAACAGTTCTATCTGAGTGAAGTGCCAGTTTGAGGTTTTTATCAATAGTTGTGTCAGGGCATCTATAGATAAAATGGCGACCACCACTTGGTGTTGATTGAATAACCAACTTTTTAAGAAGTTCAGGGGGAATAATATTGGAATATTCCGTGATGATTTTACCTGTCGGGTCATTCTTGATGTCAATATCAATGCATTCAAGATTACCGCTTATTTTTCCCGTAATAATTCCAACCGTACCTTGGTTAATGTAATGCGAGTGCCAAAGTGCTATCGGGGCGATTGTGTTCTGGTACTCCGACCAAGATTTAAAAGGTATCTTCGTAGTAGATACGGGGATGATTGACAATCCAAACTTTTTGGGGTCAATCTTCGTGTCTGTGCTACTGCTATTAAAGTCCCATTCCAGTTCTTTCATTTTTGGTTAAACATTTATCATCGCTGTTATTTTTTTCAAGCAGGTTCTTCATCAGATACTGCTTAACCCATGTGGCTACTCGCACATAGTCTTGTTTTGCCTTCTCCTGAAGCAGTTCAAAGAATTCACGCTCAAGAGAGAGGTTCATTTTCACAACTTGTTGTTTTTTAATCTTTTTCATTTTTACAAGATTTTAAATACATGTTATTTTTGAGGAAACAAATTGCTCCCTTCTGAAACTAAATACTTAGAAAAAAAGCAAACGGTATTTTTTTGTTACTTTCTTTTAATATTCTTTATCTTTTTTTGGGGGGGGTAGACAAGTAGACAAGATAAAAGTGGTTTTGAACAGGAATTGAAACAGTGACAGTGTAAATCAGTGCCACCAAAAACGACTGTCACTGTTCCGTAAATATTTTGAAACTGGCATTGTATCTCGTCTATTTGTCTACCTATTCTATTCATCAATTGTCACCCCCCATTTCATGGCAATCCGTTCTTTGGCAATCTCCATAAACCATATCTGGTCTTCAGGAGAAAGTTTCGGAGTGACGTATTCAAGGTCTTCGTTAATACACTCACATCTGCTCATGCAACGATTCGAATTGTGATATTTCACAGCATTTTCTGCATAGTCTTCAGGAGTCTTTGCCCATCCGAATTCTTGTTCATTCTCATCGAGCCAGTGCTCGATGTCGTACCTGTAATAAGTTAAATCTGTTTCCATATTGAAATTTTTAATTATGTTAGCAATTGTGCCTGTTATTCTTTTTGCATCATTGCGTAAAAAGTCAAAGAGCAACTAAATGCGTAACAAAGGTACGTATTGCAACAAATTGATAGTAAGGTATTTAGATATACTTACTTTACTCAGTAAACAGAGTAAAGCATTTTGTATGGTAGGGTTGGTGAAGCCAGAACAGAAACAAGGTTAGAAACAGCCGATAAAAAAACAAATATGGTTATGGATGGTGTTGATTATTTGCTTTGGTCACCATCAGTCTGGAACAGTTCATCAATTAATTCAGCGCCTTTCGGAGCACCTTCTTTTAAAAAAACCGTGACATTTGCTTTGACACCTTCTTCTATTGGCATATAAGCACCTATATCCCCTTTATAATATGTAAAACAGTATTGAAGATTAATCCATGTTGGTCTCTGCGGGATATAATTATTGCTGATTAGATTATAAAAGAAATAAGCGAACAGTTTTGCTCCCTTTTCCCATTGCACTGGCTTTTTTATTTCAGGTACAGGTGTATTAGTGAAGATGGCTTTAAAATCTTCTATATCAGTATCTGCTGAGATTAATTCATTTAATTTAAGTTTGTTATAGAATTTCATCAGCAGTTCATCATCTTTCAACCATTTAAAGGAACGTCTTTCCTGTGGCTCTTTTTTCAGAAGTTCTTGTTCGGATTTGACCTGCTGGCTCAGGATAAATCCTTTTACTTCATCGCAAATCAATGCTTTGGTTTCAAACATTTCCCTCAAGATTTCATCCTTCAGTTGTTTTGATTCATGGATTGCCTGCTCAATTTCTTTCTTGGTTTCATCCAACTGTTGTAATAATTCATGTTTGAGTGAATCATTCGTAGCATGATTGCCTGCAAGAAACTCATTCTTAAACTGCAGGAAGGATTTTTGAAGGTATGCATCAAGTTCAGATGCACTTGCCATTCCATTTACTACAAAGTATCTTAATGAATCTGGAAGCAAACCATCATCGTCCAGTATGGCTTGAATTTCAGCAATTATCTCTTCCCTATTATCAACCTCTTCGGGTATATCTCTATAATTTGTTGTGTACTGATTATCGGCAAGGATATCCATTAATTTTTGTATGAAGGACTTCATAGTAATAATAATGAGTTATGTACAAAATTATAACTTTGAAACTCGATGTAAAATAAAATTTCTTTTTTACAGCGCCCTTACCGATTTTAATTAATAATGGACATTATCTCCGAAGGCTGAATGCCATAATAGTCGGCTAACTTGAGCAGTGTTTTAATGGTATAATTCTTCGAATTTTCAACTCGTAACAGAGTGTTACGATGCAATCCACTTTCTTTGCTAACCTCTATTTGTGTCTTAAATTCTTCGAAACGCAGTTCACGCATATAAGCGCTAATAAGGTCGATATGCTTTTGATGTAAATCAGTATCCTTTGACATAATTAAAAATGCTTTCTAATAAATACTGATATTGCATAATATATTATGTTTTATCATGTACAGTAATTACCGATATCACTGATAATAATATATCAAATACTGAGTCTTTTTCAAATAATCAATTTTTATAAAAGTGCCTGTTTATGCGATATTGAACGCTAAGCATGCACTGTTTCATTGATAGAAACCAGAAAAAATGGGTGTCCACCATGCGTGTCTCACCAACAATTTGAAAAAATCACAGAAGAATTTCGTGATAGTAATATCACTGAATACCTTTGAACAGGTCTTCGATTTGTATTCCAACTTTACGTGCAAGGATTATAATCGACTTTAATGATGAATTTTCACCACTCTCAATGCGACTTAACGTGACTTTATTAAAGCAATGGGTTCGGGCAAAATCTTCATAGTTGTTGGCTATCTGTTTTCGTTGAGATTTAATCCTTAAACCTATTTCTTTCAATATCTGGTCAACATCTTCAGTAAGACGTGGGTCTACATTCTTTTTCATTTTCTGATTATTTCAACAAAGATATCAAATACATAAAAAATTATGCAATTTTGTTGTAATACATAATATATTATGTATTTTTATGGCATGAATAAGACAAGTAAAATCATTCAGCAATACATAAACACAGATGATGAAAGTCCAACTCGGCATATGGTACTCATCGAAGTGAATGGTTCAACACCGATAAAAGCATATATCGTTGAACTCCCAAAGGATTGGCAATTTTGGGATGAGAAATACAGGTACTACCAGATAAACCAAAACTAATAATGTATATGAAACACATAGCAATTTATGTTCGTGTCTCGACTAAAGAGCAAACGGTAGTAAACCAAACAGTAAGATTGGCTGATTTTGCCAAAAACAATGGTTACACATTTGATTTATATGAGGAAACAGAATCGACCCGCAAGACTCGCCCTGTAAAACAAAAACTTATGTCAAAACTCAGAAACCACGAGTATTATGCTGTAGCCGTTTACAAACTTGACAGATGGGCACGGAGTTCAAGGGAGTTAATTCTTGACACACAAGAATTAATTGACAAAGGGATTGGGTTCATTAGTATCAGTGATAACCTTGATTTCACCACGGCATCTGGGAAACTCCAGTTCGCAATCTTAGCGGCTTTCAGTGAATTTGAAAGAGAATTAATCCGTGAAAGAACGGTCAACTCGCTTCAAAGAAAGAAAGCACAAGGCTACATATTTTCGGGGAGACCACGTGGAGCAAAAGACCGTAAAAAACGCAAGACTGAAGGTTACTTCCTTCGTGAAGCCAAAAAACGGAATGCTTTAATTAAGCAACAATTGTGTTGCCTAAATAACTGATATTGAATCTTGTACAGATTAAATCATATTCTACTACCTCTTCATGAGATTGCGGACTATTCCATATCCCAGATTTTCCCCTTGTAGCCTTTACTTTCCATAATTTCTGTAACTTTTTCCTTATCTGATGCTTCAAGGGAGTCCACATAGTGTTCAATACCATTTTTTAATAATTCTCTCACTACTTCTTCCTCTGAATACTCATGTTTCCAAATTTCTTTGAATGCTTCTACTGCTGCATCCATTTTTTCGGTCAAAAAAACTTTTACTTCTTTCATGAATTGTAGGCATTATTGTTAGTTATACCATCCTTGCAAAATGTTGACTAAGATAACAAACTATAAAATAAAATCCATGTATTGAATACCCTACTTGAATATACAATTGTAATTAACTCAAGACCGAAGGTTACTTTCTTACCGTGAAGCCAAAAAGCGAGAGATGGCACACCCCAAACTAACCCTCTCCCCAAACAATTGACATAAAAAATATGGCATCCAGAACCACTGATTTTCCGTATTCATCCCCCCCTGTCAAAAACCTGCAAAAAAGGGGGTGGGTTATTTTGGTCTGGTGATTAACAGGAAGTACCACTCGCCAAAAAAGGCGAGTCTGATTTTCACGTACTTATAACTCCCCAAAAATGGGGAGTCTGATAATCAGTAGGTTTGACTACAAGAGCAACTGATACGTTTATTTTGGTAAGGTGGTCAGTGTTTCAAAGTCAGCCAGTGACCATAGCCACCAGTCACCATCATATTCCATGTTCCAACTGATATTATAGCACCTTAGGGTTTTAAGGTCTTGGACATTAAGATAAACCACTCCTTCGTAATCCTGATAGTTCTGCAGCCTGATGGCAGCAATGTCATTACCAGCAACTTTCTTTTCCAGTTTCAAGTAAGGCATGTTCTTGGTTAAACGCTTACCTTGGGTTTCGATGAATGGCAAGTTCAGTACAATAGTGTCAGGTGAAAGATATTCCAGCACCTTCCTGCCAGCACTATTGATATATGGTTTATTATCCATAGTTAATCGTTT
>JAKPTX010000042.1 GCA_029570835.1 Bacteroidota bacterium | reverse complement strand
TTTCAGCAGACCTTTGCGTTTTTTCATCACGCAATATCTAATTATCCCATTCATTCCGTGCTCTTTTCGCTAACTAAAAATAAAAGTGGTGGAACCGTTTCCCGTGTCTATTTTTTCATTCACTATCTTTCTGCAATTTTTTAATGCTCGTTCTACGTTTTTGCTTTCCGATGAAGGAAAGGTATAACCCATTTGGATTTCCAAGTTTTGTGATAATGATTGCGGTAAATCAAAATTGACACCAATCTTGCGGACGTAATCCGCTATCTGGCCGCAAATGATGATTTCATGGCCGCCGACTTCCGGCGACACAAGTCCAGCTTTTTCACGGTTGGCAACTTCCATACGGACTTTCTTGAACTCTTCCGTGTCGCTATTCTGTATCTGCCTCCAGCTGCCGGACTTTGGACTTTCCGCCGGCGATTTAATCTCTCCGATGATTACCGCATTTCCTTTGGCTGCAATATAATCAGGTTTATTAGCGTGCTGTCTTCCCTTGCCCTTGATATCCCTGTCGCCGTCAAAGTAACGATACCCATGCGCAATAAGAGCGTCTTCTGCTTTTGAATAAAATTCGTGTTTTCCGTCCATGATTTTAAATTCGACCTGTTATTTGTTTATATGCAAATTTCTTGTTGTCCAAAAAATATCCACATCAACTTCGACAAACAATCTTTTGATGGGGCTTTTAATTGGTGGTTCGTTAAATTTCGTCTAAAATACGTCCAATACACTAAATATGTCAATATAATTCTATGTGATGGATTGTTTTTATCACCTTCATTTTCTGACAAGATGCGATCAAAATGAGGGAATAATATGGACATCAGAAAATTAATTGGCCTCCGTATAGCTGAATTAAGAAACAGCAAAGGGATCACACAGGAACAACTTGCGGGAAAAATGGAGATGAGTTCAAAGTATCTCAGCAGTATCGAGCGCGGCAAGGAAAATCCGACCTTGAACACTCTCATTACCCTTTCAGAGACTTTGAATGTTGATATTGGCGAAATATTCAGCTCCGTGCAAATCGAAGATCCATCAAAACGAAAATCCATGATTCACTCCCTAATAAAAAATGGTGATGCTGAGCAATTAAAGCTGGCTTTTAAAATCCTCTCGGTACTCATTCATAAATAGCAATATGAATAATTATGTCCTCTTTCATTATTCCCGTTAACCGTCAGCCGTCAAAATCATTGATTAAGTTGATGTAACCCCTTTAAAATGAGTAAATAATTAGCTTGCAAAAAACTTCACAGCGCCCCAGACAATCAATCCCACCAGTGAAACCGCAATGATCCCGATAAAGATTACCAGCCATTTCATCAATCCCAGCGCCGCCGCCAATATGCCGCTGGTATCTTCAAACCACTTTTGCATCAAATTCAGCGTAGCAATGGCCGTGATCATTAAATCATCAACATACCCGATCACTGGAATATCCGGAATAATGTCAATCGGTGACAGGTCATAGAGTATG
>JAKPTX010000022.1 GCA_029570835.1 Bacteroidota bacterium | reverse complement strand
AATTTGGCTATTTCCAATATCAGTTCAACCGGAGCCACAGCCACTTGGACAGCGGGAGGTTCTGAAACCTCCTGGCAAATTGAATACAAAACAGCGACTGCCACTAGCTGGACAACTCAAGTTGTTAATACTGCGACTTATACTATGACCGGATTACAGCCTTCTACAGCTTATGTGGTTAGGGTTAAATCGTTGTGTGGTACTAACGTAGAGAGTCCATACACAACTGTTGTTACTTTCACCACTTCGGCACCACCTTGTGTTGCTCCAATCAATTTGGCTATCTCCAATATTAGCTCAACTGAGGCTACAGCCACTTGGACAGCGGGCGGATCTGAAACTTCCTGGCAAATAGAGTACAAAACAGCCGCAGCCACCAGCTGGACAACTCAAGTTGTTCATACACCAACTTATACCATGACCGGCTTGCAACCTTCTACAGACTACGAGGTCAAGGTTAAATCATTGTGTGATGGTGGAGCGGAGAGTGATTATACTGATCCTATTACCTTTACAACAGACGCTATTCCTACATATACTATTACTGCAACAGCAGGTCCTCACGGAACGATCACTCCATCCGGTGATGTTACTGTTAATCAGGGTGCATCTCAAACCTTCACCTTTACTCCGGAAGCAGGCTATCTAATTGATGTTGTGTTAGTGGACAATGTGCCCCAAATACCTGTTCCTGAATCCTATACATTTGAGAATGTTCAAGCAAATCACGCCATTCATGTTGATTTCGCAGAAAGTATTACTGAGAATGAGTTATCACAATATGTAACACTCTATCCTAACCCAACCCAATCTCTCATTGACTTGAAGTTAGACAGAGATTACCTGGGCGCAACTGAGTGTCGTATCTACGATATGTACGGTAAATTAATGCGTATTTTACCTATCGAGGAGGATATCACAACGATTGATGTGAGCGATTTCACAGCAGGAGTTTACTTTGTACGCTTAATTACAGAACAAGGTCAGGTATCTGAACGCTTTGTAAAACAGTAGCTTTCGTAATTCATTCCGCCCTCCGCTTTCCGATTTCCGCCTTTTTCTTGTAGGGCGATGTGTTTCCGAGTGGGGTAAAAGGATATCTATAGCGTATTGGACGTTCTGCCCCCCTTTTATTTAAAATACCAAATAATAAATTAAAAAAAAAACTATACATTTGCACCTATGTAACATAACCCTCTTCGATATGAAAAAACAATTATTATTTTCCTTCGTAGCGTTATTATGCTTTGGCTTTGCCAATGCGCAAATGGTTCAAACATCTCATGGAACGGATACACAGTGTTTGACTCCTGATAGCTCTATAATTACTCCTATTCAATTACCTTATTTTAATGATTTTGAAGATTCTCTCACATATTCTGATTTTCACTTTTTAAACGGTACTCAAACAAATCAATGGGTTATATCTAATGCTCCCGAAGTAAACAATACGGAAAATGGAAATGCTGTGAGTTGGTACGTCGAGTATAAAAAAACAACCGAGGAGAATTGGACACAATTATCAGCTTCTATTAATCCTTATATTGTAGAAAATTTGGATCCTTCGACATCTTATCAGTTTAGGGTTCAATCATTTTGCGGATCTGAGGCAAGTCTCTACTCAGTGCCTGTAAGTATGACTACTTTATGTGATACCATCTCTCATACTGATTTGCCTTGGGAGAATGGTTTCGAATCGATTACTGTTGCAAATACTTTACCGGACTGTTGGGCAGCTACAAACTTTGGATTATGTGTAGGTACACAAATTGAAGATCATAGCTATTATAATAGGCGAGCACGTAATGGAACCAGGTCTGCTTATTTTATTCAGAATTGTAATGATTATCTTTTTACTCCTAAATTTGAATTACAAGGGGGGGTAAGCTATAACTTTTCTTTTTGGTATATCACTGATGGTTTTGATGGTTGGCAATCCTTACAAGCCGGTGTCTATTCCGATCAGAAACCGGATTCTTTGATTCAACAGTTAGCTGAAGTGACGAATATAAACAATACGACTTATCAAAGGTTAAAAGGAACTTTTACGCCCACAATTGATGGTATTTATTGTTTTGGAGTTTATTGCCATTCGATTAACTATCCACTTTATTTAACGATGGATGACTTTAAAGTTTCCGAATCATCCGCTTGTGCTGAACCTGTTAGTCTAACTGTAACTAATATCACATCTTCAAGTGCAGAGATCAATTTTATTCCGGCACAAGTAGAAGACACAATTTTTAAACTATATTGGAAAATCAGTGGAGATTCAATTTGGGAAGAAGTGTTGCTAAATGGTACAACTTCTTTTGAGTTGACAGACCTTTTATATGATACTACTTATCAGGTTCGTGTTTACACTGATTGTATGGATGGTACTTATTCTGATTATATTGACGAGGTTTTCTCTACTCTGTGTACCCAAATAGAAGATTTACCTTATATTGAAAGTTTTGATACTTGCGCAGAAGGGACCTTCCCAGATTGTTGGAATTATTTGGCGACAACTTTTAGTTGGCTTCCATATTGTTCTTCTTTATACAGTATTTCACCCCCTAATTCTCTCTACCTGGGATATTACTTTTTTGTATGTGGTAATAATATTTTGGTTGCGCCTAAGATTCATGATTCTTTTGAACTCTCAGAGTTACAAGTCTCTTTCTATATTCGTAGTACAGATAGTATCTATGTTCACAATGTCCACTTTGGAGTAATGGAAGATCCGACTGTACCGAGCTCATTCACTCCTATGCAAACCTTTGCTATTACTGACGAATTCCAACAATATACTGCATATTTGTATGATTACACAGGTACAGCTAAGTATCTGGCCTTTCAATTTGAATACTATCCAATGATAGATTTCTATTTTGATGATTTTGTTGTGGATTATTTACCTGAATGTCAGCCTATTACGGATCTTACAGTTACCAACATAGGAGCAGCTTCAGCAATGGTTTCCTGGACTCCCCATGGAACACCCGATTCTTATACTGTTGAACTTGTACCTATAGGTAGTCATTTAGGAGTCCAGTACAATACAACTAATAATTATTATGTTTTGACAGGCTTAACTGAGATAACCGATTATATCGTTAAAGTTACTCCGATTTGTTCCGGTGATGAAGGAGTTTCACTTTCTACAACGTTTGCTACAATTTGCCCTTCCGGGGGAGAAATGCTAATAGGAACACCGGAAGCAACAACGAGTACATACGGAGGAGTTTTACCCATTAGTCCTTCGTTAAGCTATTCATATACACAGCAGATTTTTGATGCGGTTGAATTGTCAAGTTTAAATGATATGATATATGGAATTGGATTCCAATACTTTTTTGGAACTAATCTTACTAAAGATGTGGAGATATATTTAGGGCATACCGCTCAAACAAATTTTTCATCGCCTTCTGATTATGTACCCGATACTCATTTCGTTAAGGTTTTTGATGGAATTGTTGTCTATACCAATACCGAAGAAAATAACTGGGTTACTATTGATTTTACTACTCCTTTTGCTTATAATCCAGATAGTAATTTAGTGGTAACCGTAGTTGATCGAGAGGGGATGTACACCTATTCTTCTTCCTCTTCTGATCCCAAATTTAGAACTCATGCAACAAATGATAATAAGACGATCTATTATCATCGAAATACTAGTCCATATAGTTTGACCCCTTCAGGTGGTACTGCAGAGGCAGTAGCCTATCGTAATAATGTTAAGTTTTTGACTTCTTGTGACGAACTTTCCTGCTATTCTTCAGATCTCATTGTGGCTCCTATTGAAGCCAATAGTGTAGTGTATCGAATTATTCCTGTTGCTTCTGAAACTTCTTGGGAGGTAGAGTATAAACGCAGTGAAGCAACCACTTGGATATCTTTGGGAACAGTCAATACAACAACAAATACTATTTTCAACTTAGTTTCTAATACTCAGTATGACCTCAGAGTACGCTCTGTTTGTGGATCTATTGATGTGAGTACGTGGAGGGAAGTTAGCTTTACTACTAAAGTAGCAACTCCGGCTTCTATACCTTATTTCTGTGATTTTGAAGATCCTGTTGAAAATCTTAGCTGGGATTTTAAAAATAGCGCTCAGGTTAATAAATGGTATATCGGTGATGCTTCAAATAATTCCAATGTAAATAATACACTAGGAGGCGCCAATGCTCTATATATTTCTAATGATGGTGGTGATTCCTGGGCTTATACTGCGGGGACGGGGAATAATTCTATATCGTATGCATTTAGAGATTTTGCGATTCCCCAAGGTGTGACGGAATTACGTTTAACTATTGACTGGATTGCCAATGGTGCCGGAGAAGCAGATATGCTTAGCTTGTACTGGGTGTCACCCGATGCCGATATTCATGCCGGTATGATGCCTTCGGGAACCTTAAGTGAGGATTCCGCCCTGGTTACTACTTACGGAGCTCAGGTTAATGATACTCGCCTTTATGGTGTGACAGATTGGCAAGAGAGTACTACTTTTTCAATAAAGAATACACAGTTTCCTAATTTTGCAGGTAAAACATGGAGACTTTATTTCTTATGGAGGAATGATGTTTCCTCTGTAATTGGTCAACAACCTCCTGCGGTAGTTGATAATATTACTTTGGAAGCAGTTTCTTGTTCTTCTCCTTCTCAAATGCACGCTACGACAGCAACTCAAACTTCAGTTACTTTAAACTGGGCTGAAACGGGTAATGCTACAAGTTGGAATGTAGAGTACAGAAAAAGTATTGAGTCCACCTGGAATATCGTACAAACATCTTCAAAACCATTTGTAGTTAACGGTTTAGATCACTCGTCTACTTACGTGTTTCGTGTTCAGGCAAATTGTGGAGATGAGTCGAGTGGATATTCCACTACTGTGATAAAGAATACACTCTGTTCGCCTGTTACTGATCTTCCTTGGGAAGATGGATTTGAATCTATAACAACTGCCGGAGCGTTTCCTCCGTGTTGGCTTGCCACTGGAAATACAGCAACATTGACAACTCAAATTGCAAATTGCGGATCTTCCAATAGAAGAGCAAGAACCGGAACAAGATCTGCTTACTTTACGTCTGGTGCTAATAACAGACTTTATACTCCGGGTATTCAATTACAAGGGGGAGTGAGTTATAACTTCTCTTTTTGGTATGTGACTGACGGACATATGGGTTGGAATACATTACAAAGTGGAGTTTATTCCTCTCAATCTTCAACTACACCCATCCAAGTGATAGCAACAATGAGTTATCTTACGAATATAAATTACGCCATGATGAGTGGTACTTTTGTTCCCGCAGCTGATGGAGTTTATTACTTTGGTGTTTATTGTCAATTGGGTTTTACAGAGTATTTATCAGTTGATGATTTTGTGGTATATGGTAATTTTGGATGTGTAAGTCCTTCAGGTTTAGAGGTTTCCAATGTAACCCATCATACTGTTGATTTAGAATGGATAGAAGAGGGAGATGCTACAGCGTGGGAGATAGAGTATGGTCCCTCCGGATTTACCACGGGTACCATAGTACAAGCTTCCACTAATTCCTTTACATTGACAGGTCTCAATTATTCCACTGCCTACCAGGCTCGAGTTAGGTCAGTTTGTAATAATGATAGCAATAGTGTGTGGTCCCCCAGAGTGAATTTCACTACCTCTTGTTTGCCCTTCGGGTTACCCTACTTAGAGGATTTTTCGATTTCACCTTTTCAGTGTTGGACACAAACCTTTTCAGGAGAGATTTCATCACAGAGATGGTTCTATTCGAACAGTACTCATGCCGGAGGAACTGCCGGAGAGATGAAGGCCGTGTGGATACATGGAGTTGGAGTAACACGTTTGATTTCCCCATTAATTCAGTTTGAAAACGTAGCTGAAGCTGAACTCTCATTCAAACATCGCTATGATAACTACGGTTCAGGAGTGTCGATAAAGATACAGTGTAGTCCGGACTTACAAACTTGGACTGATCTTCCATTTTCTCACGCAGGGAGCTCAATTCCTGCTACAACACAAACTCTTCAGTTCGCTCCTTTGGCTGATTTACTTCACTTTGCGTGGGTCATTGATGGAAATCATTTTGATATGAATACTTGGTATGTTGATGATGTTTCCATCACTGCAACACAGGTTTGCGCGCCACCAACCGACTTACAAGTGAATAATATAACAGATCAGTCTGCAGTGGCCACCTGGACAGCCGGAGGTTCTGAAGCTTCATGGCAAGTAGACTACAAGTTAGTATCTGCAGCAAACTGGACAACCGGTATAGCTACTACCACTTTATATACGATGACCGGGTTGCAAAGTAATGCGCAGTATCATGTTAGGGTAAAAGCGATCTGTACGGTAGGAGAGAGTTCCTTTACTGAACCTGCTATCTTTACGACCGCCGGTAGTACTACTTACACTATCACTGCTTCAGCAGGTCCTAACGGAACAATTACCCCATCCGGAGCAGTTACTGTGAATCAGGGAGAATCTCAAATTTTTACCTTCACTCCGGAAGAAGGCTATAGAATTGATGTTGTGTTGGTAGATGATGTGCCCCAAATACCGGTTCCTGAATCCTATATGTTTGAGGATATTCAAGCAGATCACACCATTCATGTTGATTTTGCAGAAGGTGTTAATGAGAATGAGTTGTCAAAACATGTTGCACTTTATCCTAATCCTACTCAATATCTCATTGATTTGAAGATAGATAAGGATTATCTGGGAGCAACCGAGTGTCGTATCTACAATATGTACGGTAAGTTATTGCGAGTTTTCCCTGTTGAAGATGAGATCACAACGATTGATGTAAGTAGCTTTGCAGCAGGTATTTACTTTGTGCGCTTAACAACCGAACAAGGTCAGGTCTCAAAGCGCTTTGTAAAACAATAAGATTATCAGATATCTACTTCCAAACCATCGTAAGCCATAAATATATTGTCGGGGAGTGTGGGTGCAATGTCAGCATATTGACCCATCTCATGGCTTATATGAGTTAAATAGGCTCGTTTTGGATTGATTTCCTTAATAACTTGTATGGCTTGAGCAAGGTTAAAGTGGGAATAGTGCTCTTTGTGTCTCAATGCGTTGATCACCAAAAGGTCTAAATTTTGTAATTTGCTGATCTCGGAAGGGGCAATAAAACTGGCATCCGTAATATAGGCCATATTGTTGATTTTGTAGCCTAAAATAGGTAAGGTGAGATGTTGTATGGCAATCGGTTCAATGAGCAGATCTCCAATTGTAAATGCCTCATCTTTAATCATATTTAATTGAAATTCAGGACTACCGGGATATTTATTTTTCTTAAAAGCGTAGTCGTAATCTTTGCGAATCACATTCAAAACTCGCTGTAATCCGTAAATTTGCATTACCTTACGGGTCATAAAGTTCAACGGTCTGACATCATCTAATCCGGCGGTATGATCCTTATGTTCATGTGTCATAAGGATGGCATCAACTTGAGTGATTTTATTATTCAATAGCTGCTGTCTCAAATCAGGTCCGGCATCAATCAGGATATTCTGAGAGTCAACAGTAATGAGTGCAGAACTTCTTAAACGAATATCACGAGGATCTAGAGAATTGCATACCTTACAAGGACAACCAATTACGGGAACCCCTTGTGATGTGCCGGTACCTAAAAAAGTGATTTTCATGCTGAACATTATAATTTGCGAAGGTACGATTTTTTACTATTATAGTACCCGATTATGTAGTGAAATTTGATTTTTAACTAAAATTTTAAAGAATATCCTTTTATGGAGTGGGTTGAATAATTACCCGTTGATCTCTTTGTCCCGATATTTTTTTACCTAACTGTGTCAGTTGCTGAATTTGTGCAATAAAGGCATCTCTTAATAAAATATCGGTATAGATTATGTTCTCAAACCGGATATCTTTAAAAAATCCATCCCCACCGGTTGCTAAGAAATCGATGGTAATAACTTTATATATCTTATCTTCTAGAATTTTCTCTCCTTGAATGGTTACCTGTGTTATTCTCCCATTGCGATAGATCGTTTGGGCTTGAGAAAAGGCAGCATGATCCTTCTCAGTGAATCTGTTGAAAAACTCGATGAGCTGCTCCCCCCTAATATCGATAATGACAACTTTATTATCAAAAGGAGTCACTTTGTAAATATCTTCAATTGTTATCGGACCCGCCAAAAGGGAACTTCTAATGCCGCCAAAGTTGAGAACAGAAAGATTGGCACGGGTTCCGGGGTGGGTCTTTGCAAGATATTGGTTTCCGAAATCAAATAAAATATCGGTTAAAAAGTTCGAAAGAGGACTTTGAGGCTTAAAAGATCTCATCTCTTGATCCGCTTCTCCAATCACTGTGCTCAATTCTTTGTTCATCCGCTCCCTGAGTTGCTCAATGTAGTTCTGGACTGTCAAATCCACCGTATTGTAGGTGCTGTCAAGCAAAATGGATTGATACTCATACTGAAATCGAATAGTTTCACTTTCCGTTTGAGCATGAGTATATGGAATAGTTGCAATCCAAAAGAGGGCAATATAAAGTAGTGTTCTAAAGGTTCTTTTCATCGGATTTTGTTTTGAAGTATAAATTCAAGAATCTCTACTGCATTGGTAGCCGCACCTTTACGGAGATTGTCAGCTACTATCCACATATTGAGCGAGTTAGGTTGAGAATGATCACGTCTGATTCTGCCAACAAATACATCATCTTTCCCTTCCGCATAGAGAGGCATAGGATAAAGAGAATTACCCGGATCATCGAGAATGGTTATTCCACTGATTTGAGATAACAAGGAATGAATTTCCGCAATGGTATAATCGTTATAAAATTCAACATTAACCGCCTCTGAATGTCCTCCTTTTACGGGAACTCTGACTACCGTAGCGGTCAATTGAATGGTAGTATCATTCAATATCTTCTGGGTCTCATTAACCAATTTCATCTCTTCACTCGTGTATCCTTCCTGATCAAAATCGCCGCCATGAGGGATGAGGTTCAGGTCGATAGGATGGGGATATACTTTAGCGACAGGTTTTCCGGCCCTTTCACCATCCAGCTGCGCTATTCCGGCAGTTCCGGTTCCGGTTACCGACTGGTAAGTGGAAACAACAACTCTTTTAATCCGGTATTTTTGATGCAGAGGAGCCAATGCCATCACAAGTTGGATCGTGGAACAGTTTGGATTGGCGATAATCAAATCTGTTTTTTTGATCTGTTTACCATTGATCTGAGGAACAATAAGCGGAATCTTTGGATCCATCCTCCAGGCAGAAGAATTGTCGATGACTACAGTTCCTTGAATAGCAAAAAGGGGAGCATATTGTAAAGAAACAGAACCTCCGGCAGAAAAAATGGCAAAATCAGGTTTGCGAGAAATCGCCTCTTCAATGGAACAGACACTATACTCTTTTCCACCAAAATGGATTAATTTACCAATAGATTTTGAAGAAGCAGCCGGAATGAGTTCAAATGAGCCAAAACCTCTCTCTTCCAGTACTTGAATCATTTTTTGTCCTACCAATCCGGTAGCACCTACTAATGCAATTGTTTTCATTGAGTAAAAAATTCAGTTTGTATTGGCAAAAATACAATAAACAAATGAAAATCATAGTTTATAAAAAATAATAAATGAAACATTTTTCATTTATTGATACTTATTAAGAGTAAAAATCAAGAACTCTACACATGGATACAAAGAGTAAAGCAGAATCCATCTTTTCAAAAAAAAGATTTTTTCTATCCCTACTTATTTTAATGAGTTTCAATTTAGCAGCTCAAAGAGGAACCATCTCCGGCACCGTAATGGATGAAATAGAAAAGCAGAAATTAGTTTATGTAAGTGCTTTCCTTTTTGACGCAAAAGATAGTTCTTTTGTAAAAGCTGAACTGACGGATGGGAGTGGTTATTTTAAATTTGATTTACTTTATGATGGACAGTACTATGTACAATTGTATTATTCAATGTATGAAAAATGGTATTCCGATACGCTGACTTTAAATAGCCGGCAAAGGAACCATGATTTAGGAGTTATCTACATTAAGCCACAGACAAATCTTTTGGAGGGGTATGAGATTGTATACATGAAACCGTTGTACGAGGAGAAACCCGGAAAGTTAATTATGAATGTAGAGTCGCACCCTACAGCAGCCGGAGATAACCTGTTTGAATTATTGAGAAAAACACCCTCAGTTACTATTGATAATGATGAAAATATTTTAGTCAATGGTAAAAAAGGGGTTAACTTGTTGATTAATAACCGTCCCTCGCAACTTTCAGGAGAGGAGTTGATCAATTACCTTAAAATGACGCCTGCCGACATGGTCGAAAAAATTGAAATAATTAATTCCCCCTCAGCAAAATATGATGCCGATGGAAGTGCAGGTATGATCAATATTCAGATTAAAAGAGATGATCGATTGGGGTTTAATGGAAGTGTTAGAAATAGTGTATCTGTAAGTAAAAATCTCTATTCAAGTCATGGGGTTTCTTTGAATTTTAGAGCAGGAAAATGGATTATCTCAACCAATTATAATTTTGGGTTGAGGCAATTTAAAAATGGATCAAGAAGTAAAACAGGGTATATTGATGCTGAAGGAAACAGGATTTCAATAGCTCAAAATGATCTAGAAGAGGAGTTCTGGAACTCTATATCCAAAGGAAATTCACATTATTATAGCCTGTATACTGAGTATCAGATGAATCGTAAAAACTCTTTTGGGATTCAATATTATGGAGGATTTAACAAGGGGTATTCGGAATCGGCTAACTACACCCGTTTTTATGTCAATGAGAGTGTGGATTCTTCAATGAGTAGAGTAAGTGAAGGATTAAGCAGAGGTCTTAGGAGTTTTCTGTCTCTCTTTTATCGTCATGATTTTGACACCACTCAATCACACTATTTAGAGCTTAACTTTGATTATTCACAGAATAGTAGTGAAGGTGAATACTTGACACTTTTTGATTACTATTATTGGGATTTTGATGACCCTTATTCCCATTTTTCTCGTAAATCTTATCGTTATCCTAACCTGTCCAATAGTTATGTCTTGGAAGCTTATTATGAAAGAAATGAAGAAGAGTATAATTTTGAAGCAGGAATAAAGAATTCACTGAACCAAAACGATTCCAAAAGAATGAACTATATCAACGATGACCTGATTGAGAGTATGACAGACCACTTCATTTATTTTGAAAATATTACGGCAGGTTATTTTTCTATTAGTACCCAACTGGATAAATTGACCCATTTTAGGGCAGGTATTCGTGGTGAACTTTCATATATTGGGGGGGAGCAAGTAACAACCTCGCTATATCATAATAACTTCTACTTCGATCTGTTTCCCACTGCGCAATTTAACTTTACACTGCCTAAAAAGAATCGCGTAAATATAAGCTATCACTCCAGGATCTCCCGTCCACGATACCCCGATTTGAATCCTTTTGTTGATGTATCGGAACAACTGAATATTTCTACAGGAAATCCTTATCTCAAACCGGAATATTCACATAACTTTTCATTGGGATATTCGTGGAATTATATGTTGTTTTTTAGTGTTGGATACTACTATACCATGAATGCCATTAATTACGCCCGTGATTTGGATTCTCGAACCGGGATTACAACCCGATATCCTCAGAATATTGGAAAAAGAGAAGGGATAAACGGCAATGTTTCATTCAATATACCGCTTAGAAAATGGTGGAATCTGAATTTATATACTTATTCTTCTTATGGAAAGAGTGTTTTTACTTATCAAAATAAGATAGAAACCCGTAATGTTTACCACACGGGACTCTTCTTTTCTCAGAACTTTACGTTTTTGAAAAACTATACATTTGAAATGAGTGGCTACTATTCACTGCCATCACAAGGGGAGTGGGGAAAGAGCAAAAGCACATTATCACTCAATGCAGGATTAAGAGCAAGATTGTTGGACAAAAAATTAACCATAGGAATCTCCGTGGGGAATATATTGAATAATGGGAGCTATTCCTGGAATTATCAATATCCGGATAAATCTACATCTGAAGGATTTTCAATTTGGAATACCAGATCATATTCTTTAAGGATATCCTATAATTTTGGGAAACATTTTGAGATTAGAAATAAAAAATTGAGATCAGGCTCTGACGGCGACTCCGGGCAACCGGCACCACCCTCTATTTAGTGAATCTTATTTTTAGAGGGGTATAGTTTTATTTTAAATTTGTTAATAAAAGTTAATAAATGCGTAAATTCATCCCAAATTCTTCCAAAAATCGATATAATTTAATGGCAAAATATACGAAATTAAGTTTTTTTAACTATTTTTAATCTGAATTTGCAAAAAAACTCTCCTTTATGATAATTTTCCATTTTTTTAAAATATAAATATAATCAACTCAATATCAATAGAATATAAGTATAAAATGAAAATATTCAAACTGTAAAAAATAAATATTTTAAGTTTTTTTAACATTTTTCTCTAATTTATTTGGTTATTTCAAAATTTCATCCTATCTTTGCATTATAAAAATCATTCATTATGAAAAAGCAAATTTTTATCACACTGATTTTAATTGGAATTACTATTTTTTCAATTAATGCACAGGCACAATCCACCGATAAGGGGAGGTTGTCTATTATTAATGAGTATGGACCTTATTTTGGTAGAAATACCATCGGCTTTACCGCTGTTTTTGTTGCAGGTTATTCAACACCTTCAGACAAAGATATGTTTGGTTTAGGGGTTGGTTATGATGTTGGAGTTGAACTCACCGACGGGATTCCACTATTTGTGAATTATCGTCACTCTTTTCATCCGGATCGAGCAGTTTCTCCTATAGTGAATATGGCTGCAGGTGTTCGATTAAATTTATCTGACCCTGTTAATTATTCCGGAATATATGCAACTATGGCATCGGGATTTCAAGTAGGTATGTTTTCTTTAACAGGTGGTCTCTTTTTGAAATCGCTTGGAACTACAGAATTATTCCCGGGATTAGAAGTTAAATGTGGATTTAGATTATAAATTTTTAAAATTATTACGTCATGAAAAAGATCATTATTTTAAGTATAAGTCTCTTTTTTCTAACCATACATGGTTTGAATGCACAGAAAGATCTATCTCCAAGTTATGTTTACCGCTTTTTTAATGAGTATGGCTTTTTTACAGGTTCAACCTGGGAAAATTCAGAGTATGGTATTATAAATGAAGGGGAATTTGGCATTACAGGTATATTTGTAAACGGAGTGCAAATTGGTAAAACTCATTTTTTGGGATTAGGTTTGGGTTACGAAGGTGGAGTTACAATTGGACAAGGGATTCCAATATTCCTTAATTACCGCTATTTCTTTGACAAAGGATATAAAGTAAAACCTTATATGCATCTGTCTATGGGTACTCGTTATGCATTTTGGGATGAAGAACGTTATTATGAAGAAGTAAATGAATTTGGTTATGATGTTTATATCAGTGATCCGATTGCACGGAGTGGGATGGGAATCTATTCTTCTTTAGGAGTTGGTTTTACCGCTCATGCATTCTCTTTTTCAACCTCAATTTTTTATCGTTCAAGACCCGGAGAAAATTTAAAAGGTATTAAAAGTTTTACCGGTGTTGAAGTAAAAGCAGGTTTTACTTTGTAATTTCTTCTTTCTTCTTTTTTGGAAATAAAAAAAAAGGGGGGCAGCGTAGATGTCCCCTTTTTGGTATTATAATTTCCCCACTCTCCATACCATACCTTTTTGAATATGAGTGATCAATTATGAACCTAAAAAAGTCGAAAGTCGAAAGTCGGAAGGCGAAAGTTTTTGACATCAATTTTCTCGTAATTCGTAATTCGTAATTCATAATTCGTAATTGGATTAAATCCGAAATCCGAAATCATTTTTTTTATTACCTTTGCATCCGTTTAAAAATACCAAAATAATGACAGAATCACCCATCTTTACCCCTTGCCAAATCGGTCCTGTAACACTACGTAATCGCACTATTAGAGCTTCGGCTTTTGAAAATATGTGTGTCAATAATGAACCTTCCCAAGAGTTGTTCGATTATCACCTTTCGGTTGCAAAAGGTGGAATCGGAATGACTAACATTGCATATGCAGCAGTCAACAAAAGCGGTTTGTCTTTCAATGGACAGTTATGGATGCGGGAAGAGATTGTTCCGGCATTAAAAGAATTAACTGATGCGATACATGCTGAGGGCGCGAAAGCATCGATTCAGCTGGGGCATTGCGGCAATATGACCCATTATTCTACTTGCAGACAAATTCCGGTGGGCGCATCAACAGGCTTTAATTTATACTCTCCCACCATTGTACGTGCATTGAAAGAAGAAGAGATTGAGCAGTTTGCCAAGGATTTTGGACATGCGGTTACTCTGTCTCGAAAAGCCGGCTTTGACGGTGTGGAAATTCATGCAGGACACGGCTACCTGATCAGTCAATTTCTTTCTCCCTATACCAACAAACGAAAAGATAAATATGGCGGGAGTTTGGAAAATAGAATGCGATTTATGCGCATGGTGATGAAAGAAGTTATGGAAGCGGCAGGTGATGATATAGCGGTCATGGTTAAAGTGAATATGTATGACGGGTTCAAATCCGGTATGCAAATTGACGAGTGTATCGAGGTTGCGAAAGAATTGGAACGATTGGGAGCTCATGCTTTAGTGCTCAGCGCCGGGTTTGTGAGCAAAGCACCTATGGCGGTAATGCGTGGAGCAATGCCCCTCAAAACATTAGCACACTACATGAGTTGGGCTAAGTTTTGGTGGCTGCGTCTGGGCTTGAAATTAGTCGGTAAATGGATGATTCCGTCACTCCCTTTTGAAGAAGCGTTCTTTCTTGAAGATGCCAAAAAATTCAGAAAAGAACTCTCCCTGCCATTAATATATGTGGGAGGGTTGATAGATAAAAAGAAAATTGAAGAGGTGTTGGGAGAAGGCTTCGTAGCAGTGCAAATGGCTCGCGCTCTGATTAACGATCCGGCCTTTGTCAATAAAATGAAAGCCGGCGAAGACAGAAACGGTTGTAAACACTCAAACTATTGCATCGGAAGAATGTACACGCTGGATATGAAATGCCACTGTCACGTTGACAATCTACCTAAAAAACTACAAATTGAAATAGAAAAACTCGAAGGCGAAAGTTAATTACGAATCCCAAAAAAGTCGAAAGTCGAAAGTCGGAAGGCGAAAGTTTTTATATTGGGCTACTCGGGGCGCGACTACTATTTGTGTAACTTGCTACTCGGTTCGTAACTCGAAGTCGCACCCCGAGTGAGACAGGATTGATTTCATTGATCGCAAAAATTCTAAATTCTAAACTCTAAATTTACAATCATGTCATCCCTTCGGGGTTTACAGGGCTCTTGGGTTCAACATTTTGCTACAATCATGTCACCCCTACGGGGTTCACCTAGCAGAACGAGATGATGTTGCAAATTAATTCTACCTTCTACCTTCTTCCTTCTACCATGTAAAATCGTAATTCGTAATTGGATTCCGCCTTCCGCCCTCCGCCTTCCGCCTTCCGCCTTTTTTTGATTTGTGATCCGAAATTAAAAATCTGTCTGATTTAACAGCTCCACAAAACGCCTCTCAAAAACCCTCTTCACCTCGCTCATGGCGACCTCTTTTTGTAGCTCTTTTTGGATGGAGGTAACCCCTTTGTCGACAAATCCGCAAGGATTGATATGGTTGAAGTAGGAGAGGTCCGTGTTGACATTCAGGGCGTACCCGTGCATGGTCACATAACGGGATGCTTTAACGCCGATAGCGCAGATTTTACGGGCCTGTGGCGTGCCGACATCCAGCCAAACTCCGGTGGCACCCTCCAAACGGGTTCCCACGATGTCATACTCGGCAATGGTCTGAATAATGCTCTCTTCAATCAGGTGAACGTAATCTTTTAATCCTAAATGATAATTTTCCAGATCCAGAATAGGGTAGCCCACCAGCTGTCCCGGACCGTGATATGTGATATCGCCACCTCGATTGGTTTTGAAAAAGGTAGCATTGATAGAGTCTAAGAATGCCTGGTTGACGAGCAAGTTGTTCTCAGCACCACTTTTGCCCAAAGTATAAACATGCGGATGTTCACACAGAATCACCTTTTGAAGAGCCTCTGTAGATTGACCTAACTTTTTGGTTTCCAATATTTTATTAAAGATCTCTTCTTGTTGATGCCATGCTTGGGCATATTCGATCGTTCCCCAATCAATAAAATCCGGATTATGCATGATTCTGTTTCTTTTGTTCCTCGATTTTCTTCAAAAATGATCTCTCAGCCATGTAGGAAGATCTTACCAAAGGAGCGCTCTCTACACTTGAAAATCCCAATTCCAGCGCGATCTGTTTGTACTTTTCAAACTGTTCGGGAGTGATATAATCAACCACTTCAATATTCTCTTTGGTGGGCTGTAAATATTGTCCGATAGTAACCATTTGACAACCTATGGCAGCCACCTCTTTCAAGAGTTCGATCACTTCCTCTTCCGTTTCACCCAATCCGACCATAATCCCGGTTTTTGATATTTTTCCGGCATCAATAATGTGTTGGAGGGTTTCCATACTTTTACGATAAGTCGCTTTACTGCGCACTTCAGGGGTCAATCTGGCAACGGTTTCCAGGTTGTGTGCAATAATATCGGGACCACCCTCACAAACGATATCCACCAAAGTGCGGTCATAATCGGGAATCAGCAGTTCGATAATGATATCCGGATTGAGCTCTCTCACCTTTTGGACACACGCTTTCCAATGTCCCGCTCCTTTGTCGGGCAGGTCGTCACGGTCAACAGAGGTAATCACGCAATGTTTGAGTTGCATCAGTTGGATGCTTTTTGCCAACTTTTCCGGTTCTTCCGGATCGAGAGGGAGGGGTTTTCCGCTTTTGGTGGCACAGAATTTACAAGTCCGGGTACAAATATCACCCATGATCATAAATGTGGCTGTTCCCAAGCTCCAGCACTCAGCCTTATTGGGGCATTTCCCACTACTACAGATGGTGTGCAGATGGTGTTCTTCAATCATCTTTTTGACAAAAGCGTAATGTTCACCGCTCACCATAGTCGTTTTAAGCCAATCCGGTTTTCTTCTGATTTTCATTCTATTCTTTTTTCTTTTTTTGTTCAATAATATATTCGCTCATCAACTGATAGATCTTTTTGAGTTGTTCCTCATCCAGTTGAGCGACATGTTTTTGCATAATGGAGTGATCCTCCCTTTGTGCGGGTCCCGTTTGCGCATCTGCAGGACACATCACTTTAATTTTTGCAACGGTCTGATCTATTAAGGGATACAGAATCTCAAAGGGGATTCCTGATCCCCCCAATATTTTTTTTGCCATATTAAAAAGGGCATTAGAAAAATTGGAAGCAAAAACAGCAGCCAAGTGCAATTGTTGTCTCTGTTCACTATTCATCGGATAGACGGCATCCGAAACGGTATGCGCCAGAGAGAGTAACTGTTGAGTCGTATGCTCGTTGTTTCCTTCAATACAGAGCGGCACTTCAGGGAAATTTTGTTGTTCTAAAAGGGCTTTAGAGATGGTTTGAAAAGGGTAGAAGACTCCATAATTTTGCGTATGGGGAGCCAAAATCTCTTGCGGAAGAGAACCGGAAGTATGAGCCGCCATGGGCATTCTGAAAGGGACTTTTTGCAGCACCTCTTCATAAAAATCATCCTTAACCGCAAAAATATAGAGATCGGCATTCGAAGCTAAGCGGGATAAATCCCGTGCCGGTACAGATTCTATAACAGTTTGTGGTGCCAATTTTTGAGTCAAAATGTGGTATAACCAGTAACCCACATTTCCACTCCCGATAATGGCAATTTTTAAAAACATATTGATATTACTTCAAAAGATTGAATGCAATGGCATCTTTCATATCACTAAAGTAGTGAAAATTAACACCTTGGATAAAATCTTCTTTGATTTCTTTGATATCTTTTTTATTTTCGGTAGAGAGGACAATATCATTGATGCCGGCTCTTTTGGCAGCCAGAATCTTCTCTTTGATTCCGCCCACAGGCAGCAGCTTACCACGGAGCGTGATTTCACCGGTCATCGCCACTTTCTCTCTGATCAACCTTTGGGTATAGGATGAAATGATGGAGGTCAAAATCGTAATTCCGGCAGAAGGACCATCTTTGGGCGTGGCGCCTTCAGGTACGTGAATATGCACTTTGGTCTTTTCAAAGATCTTCGGATCGAGGTTATAATCAGCTGCATGCGCTTTGAGATACTCAAAAGCGATGGTTGCAGATTCTTTCATTACATCACCCAGATTTCCGGTCAGCGTAATTTCCCCTTTACCGGGATTTACAACCGATTCCACAAAAAGAATCTCTCCACCTACAGCTGTCCATGCCAAACCGGTAGCTACTCCGGGGATTTGTGCATCCAAAGAGCGCTCTTTTTGGAAAATAGGAGCTCCCAATGCATCTTCGATATCTTTTAACTTGATTACTTTGGATTTCAATTTCCCTTCTTGTACGTAACAAGCAGCTTTTTTTCGGATAATTTTAGCAATTAACTTTTCTAAATTACGTACTCCCGATTCTCTGGTATAATCAGAAACTATTTTCTCAATGATCTCATCTGAAAATTCAAGTTTCTTTTTCTCCATTCCATTCTCTATGAGTTGCTTAGGAATCAAGTGTCTTTTCGCAATCTCAATCTTCTCTTCCATCAGATAACCCGCAATATCGATGATCTCCATTCTGTCCAGCAATGCCGGATGGATATTTCCCAGATTATTGGCTGTAGCGATAAAGAGCACTCTGGAAAGGTCAAAAGTGGTTTCCAGATAATTGTCGTAGAAAGCGGTATTTTGCTCAGGGTCAAGTACTTCGAGAAGAGCAGCTGAAGGGTCTCCTTGTACATTCATTCCCAAAATCTTGTCGATCTCATCCAATACGAACACCGGATTAGCTTGTCCCGCTTTTCGCATACTTTGGATAATTCTTCCTGGCATCGCACCGATATAGGTTTTGCGGTGTCCCCGAATTTCAGACTCATCTCTCAATCCTCCCAATGACATGCGGATATATTTTCTACCCACGGCATCAGCAATGGACTTACCCAATGAGGTTTTACCCACTCCCGGAGGACCTGCCAGACAGAGAATAGGAGATTTCATGTCTCCTTTTAACCTAAGTACGGCCAAATACTCAATAATTCTCTCTTTTACTTTATCCAATCCGTAGTGATCCCGATTGAGTATCTCTTCCGATTCTTGTAAGTCAAAATTGTCAGATACATACTCATTCCATGGCAGATCTACCAACAATTCCAGGTAGTTAAGCTGGATAGAGTAGTCGGGCGCCATAGGATTGGTTCGCTGTAACTTCTTGAGTTCTTTTTCAAACAGTTCACCCGTTTCTTTATCCCATTTTTTCTTACTTGCCTTTTGTGTCAATTCTTCAACATCCTTGTCGGCAGGTGAGCCACCCAACTCTTGTTGAATCGCTTTCATCTGTTGATTAAGGAAGTACTCTTTCTGTTGTTTATCAATCTCCTCTTTGGATCTATTTTGGATCTGATGTTTGAGTTCTTGCAGTTGAAGGTCCTTGTTGAGAAACTTTAAAACTACTTTTCCTCTTTCAACAATATCTTGTATTTCCAAAATATTTTGTTTTTCAACGATTGAAATAGAAAGGTTTGAGGTAATAAAGTTCAGTAAAAAAGAGGGACTTTCAATATTGTTCAGTGCATGACCTGCCTCTTTTGCATTTTGGCTGTTCAATTTTAAGATTTGGGTAGCCGTATCCTTGATAGAGTCCATGATGGCATTGAAAGTCTCACCGCTAATTATCTGTGGATCATGATCATTGGATGGATATTCAACAGCTTTTGCCTTGTAGTAAGGTTCAGTTTGGGTTAATTCTATCAATTGGAAGCGTTTGATCCCTTGTACAATAATGGTAACACTTCCATCGGGCATTGACAAATATTTAATAATTTTAGCCAATGTTCCAACATTGTACAAATCCTCCTGAGTCGGATCTTCAATATCAGTGTCTCTTTGAGTAATCACACCAATTGGGGTATTGGATCTGGAATATTCTTGAGTCAGTTTAATCGATTTACTTCTTCCTACGGTGATGGGGATAACCATTCCGGGAAAAAGAACTGTATTTAAAAGGGGTAGGATAGGAATCTCATCATTAATCACCTCTTCTTTCAGAGTTTTTTCATCTTCTAAGGAAAATATAGGGATAAAGTGAGATTCTTTGTTAATTATGTCACTTATAGTAAATAGTTCATCTAGCATATCAGTCGTTTTTCTCATACAGTGTACGCATTATTTCAATAAAAGTTTCATTTAGTTCCATGTTTCTACGTGCCATCATTGCTTTTTCTGATGCAATGATTTTATTAAAGTTATTTTTGCGATATCCTCCTATAGGAGAGCCGGTCATAAAGTTCGCGATATAGAATCGTTGAAACTCTGCACCATATACGGAAGTGCAGATTCCCATAACAGTTCCGGAGTTTAAAGCGACGTTAATACCACATTTTGAATGGTCACCCATCATCAACCCTAAGAATTGTTGGCGGGTATGATCAAATCTACCGCTTTTATAGTTCCATTGTCTGACCGGACTGTAGTCGTTCTTTAGATTTGAGGTAATCGTACCGGCACCAATATTGCACCAGTAACCGATTACGGAATTGCCTAAATAGCCATCGTGGGCTTTGTTGGAATAACCAAACATAACCGCATTTTCAACTTCACCTCCCACTTTACAGAGCGGTCCAATAGTAGTTTCCCCGTAAATTTTAGCACCCATTTTAACGATAGCGTCATCTAATATGGCTAATGGTCCTCTTAAATGACTACCTTCCATAACCTTAGCATTTTTACCGATATAGATAGGACCTTCTGTGCAGTTTAAAGTAGCACCGAGTATTTTGGCAGAAGGATCGATGTAGAGCTGTGAGGCATCACCAAAAATTAGATTGTTATTCCGAACATTTTCAGGAATTGGAGTAGGAGATACTCTTTTCAAATCATTGATAATCTCTTCTCCATTATGCAGAAAAATTTCAAATTTTTCAGTCAGCTGAAAATAGGTTCCCTCAAATGGAATCTTTTGTAATGTTTCCCATTTAGAAAGCTGGTCAATAGAGGAAATTCGCGCTGCAATGAGTTGATTCTTTTTTGACACTAGCGCCTCATTCATTTGAAGTTGAGTGATAGCAGCAATAAGAGTTTCATTGGGGATGATATTGCCTGCAATGCAGATATTATCATCCGTAGTATGAACCGGATATGCTTTTTGAAGGTATTCCGGAGTCAATGGAGAAGTTTCTACTCCCAAAAAAATTTCCCATTTCTCTTGAATGGTAAAAACCCCAATCCGAATATGACTCATGGGTCGGAGGAAGGTGAAAGGGAGTAAGGATTCCCAATCTTCGTTATCAAAAAGAATATAGTACATAGTTTATCTAATATAAAAAGAGGCTTTTCAATCAAATTAAAAAGCCTCACAAGTTATGATGTGAAATATGTTATTCCTTTTTATCAAGATGTCTTTGATATTTACTACGGAATTTATCAACTCTACCCGCAGTATCGACCAATTTTACTTTTCCTGTAAAGAATGGGTGTGATGTGTTGGAAATCTCTAATTTTACTAGAGGATACTCTTTTCCATCTTCCCATACAATAGTGTCTTTAGTTTGGATTGTAGACTTGCTAAGGAAAGCAGTTTCGTTAGACATATCTTTAAAAACAACAGCTCTATACTCTTTTGGATGAATATCTTTTCTCATTTCTTATTATTTTTTGAATTGGTCGGCAAAAATACAAAAAAATATAATACGCTCAGCCGCTATCCGTTCTTTTTTTTGAAAATTGTTAAATTCTGCTACAACCGTGCATTAAAAAAAGAATAGAATTATGATTTTCTATTTCTGATCATGGCCATAGTTCTACCTTTCCCAACCCGAATCAAATCGAGTAATGGTCTGAAAGCAGGACAGTTATAAGAACAAGATCCACATTCAATGCAATCTAAAATGCCGTTGGCTTCACATGCTTCATAATCTTTCTTTTCAACCAAAGGTGCCAGTAAGTAAGGTTCTAGTCGCATAGGACAACCTAAAACACATTTACCGCAACGGATACAGTTTATCGTTTCACCGCGCTTGCTCTCTTTTTCATTCATAAAGAGGATGCTGGACATCCCTTTTACTGCAAAAGTATCAAGATTAGCAATCGCTTTTCCCATCATAGGACCACCGGAAATCACTTTACCGGTATCTTCCGGAATTCCGACATAATCCAGTATTTCTCTTAATGGAGTACCCAGTCTGACACGCAAATTCTTTCTGTTTTCCAAACTTTTACCTGATACGGTAAGGTGCGTTTCAATCAGTGGCTTATTTTTTTGAATAGCTTCATAAATAGCATAACATGTGGTGATGTTATTTACAATCACACCCACTTCGATAGGTAGTTTTCCACTGGGAACAACTCGGTTTGTTAAAGCATGAATCAGCTGTTTTTCAGCACCTTGTGGATATTTGGTTTTGAGAGGATGTACCTGAATTTTAGGATGATCTTTGATCAGTTCCTGGATGTGAGCGATTGCATCTGGTTTATTATTTTCGATGCCAATCAGTGCTACCGGAGCACCGGAAGCAATCAGTAATGCCTCGATTCCAACCAAACACTCTTCTGCTTTTTCCAGCATCATCCGGTGGTCGGTAGTAATATAAGGTTCACACTCTACGGCATTGATAATCAGGTAATCCACCTTTTTATTTTCAGGGATCATGTATTTAACGTGGGTGGGGAAACAAGCGCCTCCCAATCCGACAATACCACACTCCTTGATTTTATCGATGATCTCACTTTTGGACAGTGTAATCTCCTTTTTAAGCTCAGGAGTTGTATCAATATGTTCCATCCACTCATCTCCTTCTACTGCAATTTCAATGGCTGTACGTTTATATCCCATGAAATCCGCAACAGGATCTATTTTAGTAACCGTTCCGGAATAAGGAGAGTGAATGTTAGCGCCAATAAATCCTTCCGCTTTGGCAATCAGTTGTCCCACTTTGACATGATCTCCTTTTTGCACAACAGGTGTAGATGGAGCTCCTAAGTTTTGATTCACAAATAGGGTTGCCTGTTTGGGTAAGGGAAAAACTTCAACCTCAACTCCTTTAGACAACTTGTTATCTTCAGGGTGAATACCACCAATTTTAAATGTTTTCATACGTTTCATCTTAAGCAAGTGATTCATTGGAACTGTTAACCTCTTCAGTCTGTTGTTTAGGTTTACGAGGTGGAAAATTGACCTCATGAATGGCACCGGTAGGACATACCTCCACACATTTTCTACATAGTTTACACTTATTGAAATCAATGTAAGCCAGGAAGTTATTCACTGTGATGGCATCATGAGGGCATACCTGAACACATTTGCTGCATCCGATACAGGCAACAGAACAATTTTTTCTGGCTACTCCTCCTTTTTCCTGATTGGAGCAGGCAACATAGATTCTCATACCTCGTTTTCCCTTATTGCGAAGTTCCAATAATGTTCTGGGACAAGCTTTTACACAAGCACCACAAGCGACACATTTATCCTCGATAACAGTTGGAAGTTTCGTTTCCGGATCCATGTAAATGGCATCAAATTGACATACGGTAACACAATCGCCACAGCCCAGGCATCCGTACTGGCAGCCACTTTCACCGGCAAATAACGTGTTAGCATAAGCACAACTCAAAGCTGAGTCATACAATGATTTAGCAGGTGCCAATTCACAAGTGCCATTGCACCTCAATACTGCAATCTTAGGTTCTGTTGCATCTGCAGATAAACCGAGCAGTCCGGCAATATTATCCATTGTGGATGAACCACCGGCAGGACAGTTCAATCCGTCCAATGAGCCCGCTTTCACGATGGCCTCTGCCAATCCTTTACAGCCCGGATATCCGCAGCCGCCACAATTGGCTCCCGGCAACAATTCCGCCACTTCGTCAATAAGAGGATCCTCTTCGACACGAAATTTCTTAGCAATATAGTACAAGATGACAGCAGATACTAAACCGATAATACCTAATACTACGGTCGCAATGATAATTATTTTGTAATCCATAAACTAATTCTATTAGAACGCAAAAATAAGAATATTTTTTTTAATTTTGCCAAAAAATAATATCAATGCAATTTACTTATCCCTATTTTCTGTTTGCTCTCTTTACTATACTGATAGTCATTGCAATCCATCTTTTTAATTTTAGGAGATTTAAAGTTGAATATTTTTCAAATGTAAAACTATTACAAGATATTCTGCTTAAAACGAAAAAAGAGTCTCAATTAAAAAAGTTGATTGTACTTTTACTGCGTATTTTAGCTATAACCTGTTTGGTTTTTGCTTTTGCACAGCCCTATATTCCAAGAAAAAATCAAAAAAGTGAGAGTGGGAACTTGATTACCGTTTTTGTTGATAACTCTTTCTCGATGGAGGCAAATTCAACCTCCGGCTCATTGATTAAAGAGTCTGTAGATGCCGCAAAAAAGATTGTAGATGCGTTTTCCTATAATGATGAGTTTTTATTGATTACGCACGATTTTCTTCCTCAACATACCCATATTTTAAATAAGGAAGAGATTCTGACCCAATTGGATGAGATTCAAATTACTCCTCAAAGCAGAACGCTGCAAGAAATTTTGCTATTTAAAGACAATGCAGCTTTTAACTCCAAAATGAAGAATGAGATTGTCTATTATATTTCCGATTTTCAGAAAAATCAGTTTGACTTTTCAGCATTGCTGCGAGATACCCTTTCTTCCAATTTTTTGGTTCCCATTACGGCTGCACAAGTCAATAATATAGCGATTGATTCTTGTTGGTTTTCAGCTCCGGTTTTCAAAAAAGGCTATAACGTGCTGCTCAATGTCAGAGTGCAAAACTATGGGGAGACCGATGTAGTTAAATTGCCCTTGAAACTGTACGTTAACGGAACACAAAAAGGGTTGACGGCGCTGGATATCAAGGCGAAAAGTTATGCTGATGCACAAATCTCCTATACCATTAACGAACAGGGAACGCAAACCGCTTATTTGGAGATCAATGATGCCCCCATTAACTACGACGATCGTCTCTATTTTACATATCCTGTTTTTGATCAGAGTTCTATCATTTCAATATCCGGGGGGAAGCCCAACAGATATATTGATGCATTGTACGGAAAAGATTCGCTCTTTCAACTGACTGTGATGCCCGTAGCCCAGATTGATTACTCTCTATTCCCGGAAACCGCTTTGTTGATTCTGGATCAAGTGGAGAGTTTTTCGAGTGGTTTGCAAGATCAACTGGTGAAATATCTTGAAGGGGGAGCTCAGATTTTGCTTTTCCCTCCTGATACTTTAGATCGCACATCCTGGAATCAGTTTTTAAGTAGTGTACGACTGCCTGCCATTGAATCTCTGGTAAAACAACCTTTGAAAATGGGAGAAATCAACTACGAAAGTCCTTACTATAAAGATGCACTGGAAAGGGAAGAGGAGCAAATAGAAAAACCGACAATCCTCCAATATTACCGTTTTGGTTCTGTTCAAAGAACTATGGAATCGATTGTAAATCTGGAAAATGGAGAGCCTTTGTTGAGTTATTTCCCTGTGGGTACGGGTGGGGTTTTCCTTTCAGCTGTGGCTTTGAATGATCTTTTTGGGAATGCCCATAAGCATGCGCTCTTTTTTATTCCGTTGCACAATATTGCGATTCAAAGTCAGGTTCAGCCCCAGCTTTATTACACCATTGGGAAGGATCAGCATGTGTTGGTTCCGCGTAAACAGACACAGAGAGATGAGGTAGTTTCCTTAAAATCAAGAAATAACGGGGAGCAGTTTATTCCCGAACAGCAAAACAGAGGCAATGATCTGGCGGTGAGTTTCCACAATCAGATTACTACTCCCGGCTTCTACGATTTGACCTTTGGGGATGACACCTTGTCCACCTGGGCGATGAACTTCAATCGCCGGGAATCACAATTGGAGTATTTTTCCAAAAAAGAATTGGAGAACATCACCAAAAACAGTACAGCCAAGGTTGAAATACTCAATTTTCAGGTTAAGGACCTCACCAAATCGGTCGCCGACAAGCTAACCGGAATCGCCTTATGGCGCTATTTTATCATGCTCGCGCTATTTTTCTTCCTGGCAGAGGTGCTGGTTTTACGCTTATGGGGAAAAGCGAAGTATTGAAAGTCGAAAGTCGAAATGAATAAATTGTTATAAATTTTCTATTTTTTTTATTTTGAAAAAAGAATAATTAGGGGGCAGAAAAGGTGTTGCATTTTTGTAATTTCATTTCCCTACTCTGGAATATGATACCTTTATGGATGTGAGTGATCAATTACGGATAACGAATCGTTAATTCTAAATTCTAAACTCTAAATTCTAAATTTACAATAATGTCACCCCTTCGGGGTTCTATTGGTTCTTGGGGTCAACATTTTGCTATAATAATGTCACCCCTTCGGGGTTTAAAATTTTAAGGTGTAATTTTAAAATTATGCAATATTTAATCATAACACCCAGATAATCAACCACATCAATAGCCCCAACCTTTAGGTTGGGGAGAAGAATAGCTCACCGCGATATCGGCCTTTAGGCCAAATTTATTATAATGTTCCCCTTTTGGGGTTATTTTGAAGACAGAAAGATTTCGCTGCTTTCTAGAACCTTAGGCACGGTAGTATGTCAACTCGGGGCGCGACTTGAAGTCGCACCCCGAGTATCCTGAATTTTGTAATTAACACTCCATATCAAAAAAGGAAAATTTTCCAGAGACCACCCCGCCCTTCGGGCACCCCTCCTTCTTCCAGAGGAGGGGAGTTAAAATAACAAAAGAGACACCTCAAATCCTGCCCCCTGTTTTTTTTAATTTCAAAAAGAAGAAGAAATAAAAAATAAGAAGTAAGAAATTGAAAATCAAGCGGATCCGTAATTTATTTCGACTTTCGACTTTCGACTTTTTTTCCGCCTTCCGCCTTCCGCCCTCCGCCTTCAGTTAATCGTTTTCATTAACATTCCGGAGGTCGATGCCCCACATGAGTTTTTCGCGGATGACGGAAAAGTAATCGGAGCTGAAGAAACGGGGTGTCTGAATAGAAAAAGCCTCTTTGGTGATGGTTAATGTGCAGGGGTTCTCGATTTCGTAACGGGTTGAGTCTAAGGATAATAAGAATCGATTGGAGCGACTTTGAACCCGGATGGTGATCCGATCCTGATCCTGAACGACAATGGGACGAACCGCCAAAGTATGAGAGGAGATCGGGGTAATCACATGAACCTGAGCGGAAGGATGAATAATGGGACCGCCGCAACTCAATGAGTAAGCTGTAGAGCCTGTCGGAGTTGCAATGATCAGTCCGTCAGCCCAATAGGTGTTGACTTTAACCCCATTTACCCAAACGAGAATACCGTTGATGGAGGTCTCATCTGAAGGTCTGATGGTTACATCATTCACCGCAAACAGATTTTTAAACGGGAGTTGCTGATCCGCTTCAATATGGAGCAAAGATCTTTCTTCGATCTCATAATCTTTATTGATTAGCGCTTCAATCGCGGCTTCGAAGTTCTTTTTGGTGATCACTGTCAGAAACCCGATTCTTCCGGTATTGACTCCCACAACCGGAATTTGTAAATCTGCAACCAGATTGGCTGCATCGATAAAAGAACCATCTCCCCCAAAAGAGATGATAAAATCGATGGGGGAGAGGGCTTTTAAATCTTCATAAGTTGAGAAGGGAGTAGTTTTTAATGGGCACTCTTTCGTAAAAGGCTCATTTTGTAAATTTTCATGAGCAATCAGTTGAACCTGATGTTGAGACAACAACTTTAAAACCGAGGTAATAAAGGGGTTATCTTTACAATTATGGGGCCTGCTGTAGAGTGCAATTCTCATTATTTATACTCTTTTGCTTCAATCTCTTTGTTAATCACCATAAGTGCGTTGAAAGCCAAAGCTTTCATTTCATCTTCACCGGGATAAACTTTAATTGGAGCAATCCATTCAACATATTGTGTTATTTTCTCAATCATGGGTTTACCGTAAGCAATCCCACCGGTTAAAAGAATCGCATCAATTTTGCCTTTGAGGACTGTTGCTGCTGCTCCAATCTCTTTTGCAATTTGATATGCCATTGCATTTTCAATCAGTATCGCTTTAGGATCTCCTGCTGCTGCCATTTTTTCCACTTCATAAGCATCGTTGGTATTGAAATAGGCAACATAACCTCCCTTTCCAACAATCATCTTTTTAACCTCTTCTTTGGAGTATTTTCCGCTAAAGCAGACATCAACAATTTGGTGCATTGGAAGTGTTCCGGAGCGTTCAGGAGAGAATGGACCATCCCCGTCCAAAGCCTGGTTCACGTCGATTACTTTTCCTTTTAGGTGTGCTCCAACACTGATTCCGCCGCCCATGTGAGCAATAATCAAGTTGAGATCTTCATATTTTTTGTTTTCAGATGCTGCAAAAGTTCTGGCAATCGCTTTTTGATTTAAAGCGTGGAAAATACAGATTTTTTCAAACAAAGGGTGACCTGTGATACGGGCTACATCTTGCAGTTCATCCACCACAACGGGGTCTGCAATGTAGGAAGCATCGAGCCCGATTTCCTTTGCAATCAGGTCTGCAATCAGCCCACCCAAATTGGAAGCATGTTCACCGGAATAGCCGATAGTGAGGTGTTCTTTGAGGAGTTCATTCACTTTGTATGTTCCGGAAGGGATCGGTTTAATCAACCCACCACGACCGATAACGAATTGAATGGACTTAACTTCAATTCCATTTTCACGTAATGTGTTGAGAATAATCTCTTTTCTAAAATCAACCTGATCCGTAATTTTCTTAAATGGAGCTAACTCTTCAGCTGAATGTTTAATGTTTTTAATAAAAACCTGTTCATTATTTTCAAAAACAGCAATTTTAGTTGATGTTGAACCTGGATTTATGGCAAGAATTTGTGTCATAATTCTATAATTAGTTGATTAATCAAAAGATAATATAGCTTCTTTAATAATGGCGATAGCTTCGCGTAATTGTTCTTCAGTGATGATCAAAGGAGGAGCAAAGCGGATAATGTGTTGGTGTGTAGGTTTCGCCAATACTCCCATCTCTTTCATTTTCACGCATACGTCCCAAGCTTCTTTCCCATTCTTAGGCTTGATCACAATCGCATTCAGCAACCCTTTTCCTCTTACGATTTCTATCATATCGCTTTGAACTTTTTTCATTTCATCGCGGAAAATTTTGCCTAAATATTCAGCTTTTTCTGCTAAGTTTTCTTCTTTTACGACTTCTAACGCAGCTATAGCCACTCTACAAGCTACAGGATTTCCTCCAAATGTAGAGCCATGCTCACCCGGTTTGATATTTAGCATAATCTCATCATTAGCCAACACTACAGATACGGGGAAAACTCCGCCGGAGAGTGCTTTTCCTAAGATTAAGATATCCGGTTTTACATTTTCATGATCGCAAGCCAACAATTTTCCGGTTCTGGCGATTCCGGTTTGTACTTCGTCAGCAATGAAGAGTACATTTTTAGCTTTACACAATTCGTAAGCTTTAGCTAAGAATTGATCTTCAGGAACATAAACGCCTGCTTCACCCTGAATCGGTTCAACTAAAAATCCGGTAATGTTAGGATCTTCCAATGCTTTTTCCAATGCGGGAATATCATTGTATGGGATTCTTACAAATCCGGGAGTGTATGGACCGTAACCTGAGTACGCAGTGGGGTCACTGGACATGGAAATAATGGTGATAGTCCGACCGTGGAAGTTCCCTTCGCAGCAGATGATCTTAGCTTGGTTTTCAGGAATACTTTTGTTCATATATCCCCATTTTCTGCACAGTTTCAAAGCAGTTTCTACTGCTTCAGCACCGGAGTTCATGGGTAACATTCTGTCAAATCCAAAATATTCTGTAATATATTTTGCATAAACACCCAAAATGTCATTATAAAAAGCACGCGAAGTGAGGGTTAAAGTTTTACCTTGCTCAATTAATGCGTTGATAATTTTGGGGTGACAGTGACCTTGATTTACAGCGGAATAGGCTGATAAAAAGTCAAAATATTTCTTTCCTTCAACATCCCATACAAAAGGACCTTCACCTCTGGAAAGTACAACTTCGAGTGGATGATAGTTGTGAGCACCATATTGCTCCTCTAGTTGGATTGCCTCCTGACTTGATGTAATTTTTTCAATCATAAGTATATATGTTTTTAATTTAATAATGTACTCATAAATTAACCTGCAAATATAAAGAAAAGGATTCAATTAAATGCTTTTCTTTAAAATTATTCTATTTCATTCTGTCGTTTTCGCTGATATCAAGATAAATAGAATTGAGCTCTTTTATAAAAAATGTTGGGGAATAAAAAAAATCTTAATTATGCCATTAATTATTGTATATTTGCTTTTTGTTAAAATGAAGACAAAAAGATTCTATCTATTTTAAATTGAGAACAATACAGTTTTTTATTTATGAGTAAAATTGAAAAACACCCGATTTTAGACGTTTCTCCTAAGAGAGAAGTGATATTTGAGTATAATGGTATTCCTGTTAAAGGAGAGGAGGGTTACACTATTGCAGCGGCACTTCACCGAGCGGGATTCACAGTCCATAGCCACAGTATTGACGGGAGAGAGAGAAGTTTAGAGTGTGGAATTGGGAAGTGTGGTGCTTGTGAAATGTTGGTGGATGGTCAGGTTAAGAGAATCTGTATCACCAAAGTGGATGGAGTAAAAACTGTAACGGAGATTCCTGCAGACTATATTCCTCCGGTTACGCCAATTGATACGCATAAAAAGATTAAGATTTACAAAACCCAGGTTGTTATTATTGGTGCCGGTCCGGCAGGTTTGGCTTGTCGTAAAGAACTCAATGATCTCGGGATTCCCAATTTGGTGATTGACAATAATGCGATCGTTGGAGGTCAGTTCAATATGCAAACGCACCAGTTTTTCTTTTTTGAGAAAGAAAAATTATATGGGGGGATGCGCGGATTTGAAATCTCCAGTCACCTGGCAGGAGATAATCACGATGGCATCATCCTTAACTCCACTGTTTGGGATGTTTTGGAAGGCAAAAGAATTGCGGTTAAAAACTTAGTAAGTGAAGAGATTTTTTATGTTGATGCGCAATACTTAGTTGTGGCTACCGGAGCAGTTCCTTTTGTACCCGCTTTTGAAAATGATGACCTTCCCGGTGTATATACCGCTGCGGTGGTACAAAAAATGATGAATGTGGAACATACGCTCTTAGGGAAAAATATTCTTTCTATAGGGGCCGGAAATATCGGATATTTAACCTCTTATCAAGCTTATCAGGCGGGAGCCAATGTGGTTGCCATTATTGAAGCCATGGACCGTGAAGGTGGTTTTCCCGTTCAAGCAAACCGCGTGAGAAGGTTGGGTATTCCTATTCTGACATCACACGTTTTATTGAAAGCGATACCTAATGAAGATAGAACCGGGGTTGTCGGTGCAGTAATAGCAGAAGCTGAAAACTTTAAACCGATTCCGGGTACTGAAAAAGTGATTGAGGGGATCGATGTAATCAACATTTGTACAGGTTTGATTCCTGACGATCAGATCATGATTAAAGGAAGATTTGTATTTGGTATTCATGCCTATGGAGTGGGTGATGCAGTGAGAGTAGGGGAGGGAACCTGCGCGGTGTTAAGAGGAAAACAGGCTGCTCTGGAAATCGCAATGGAAGCCGGAAAGCGAATCAATTTTGACCACTATTTGCAAGTTTCCAAGGATTATATTGACTCTCAACAACATCCGGTACGGATATTGGAAACACCAAGAAAGCCTTCAGAAGAAAGAATGCAGAAACATGGATTTGTTATTGCCGACTGTCTCTATGGCTTTGCATGTAATCCTTGCTCATTTGCCTGTCCTCAGAAAGCAATCACCAAATCTTCAACCTCTTCAGTTCCAATTATCGATTATGATCTCTGTATCGGCTGTATGGAGTGTGTAGCGCAATGTCCCGGTTTGGCTATTTTTGGATATAATCTGAAAAAGAACTGGCTCTTCTTACCTATTGAATACTTTATTGATGAAGGTGCTGAGGTGTATCTCATTAACAATCAAGGTAAAAAGTTAGGTGAAGGAGTGGTTGAGAAGATATTGCGAAAACCTAATAAAACGCATGTGGCAAGGGTAAAAGCAACCCATTTTGAGGGTGAATCTTTGACCGATGTTTCCGGTTTTATTGCCAAAGATAAATATCCCGAACCGCTCAAGATGACTCCTTATGTTGAGAAGAAAGAGGATTCTATCTATGTGTGTCACTGTGAGGATATTACTCTTGAGAGTATTTTGAAGTCGGTTGGAGATCGTAAAATGATTTCGGTGGATGAGTTGAAACATATCACCCGTATTGGAATGGGTGCTTGTCGTGGAAAAAGATGTGTTCCCAGAGTGCGACAGCTTTTGAGAACTAAAGGGATTGAAGTAGTAGGTACCCCTACCCCCAGAGGCCCCCTTTCCAGTCAAGTTAACGTAAAAGAATTATATCCATCAGATAGCAATCCTGAGCTGATAACCCGGGTAGATGGAAAAGCGACCCGCAAGGAGAGATGTGAAGTATTTGTTGCCGGAGGAGGAATTACCGGAAGTGCATTGTTCAGATACTTTGCAGAAAATAAGAAGCAGGTTGTGATGGTGAACTTCCGGAGAGGTAGCTCCTGGCGCAATATTGCCGGTGGAAGACCCGCTTTTTCAGTGCCTGAAATTGCGGACATCGCACGTCAAAATTTGGAAATTTACAAAGATCTGCAAAAACAGACCCAAATCAATCTGAAACAGACCCGCTATATCGGCTTTGCTCATGATGATCAGACTTACAAAGCATTGCATGATTCGATGAGTTGGTCTGATGCCATTATGGTGGATAAAAAGGATTTCAAAAAAGAGATTTCGCCCTATTTTAATGATTCTTTAGATACCTACCAGGCAGCATTGATTACCAATGAATGTTGGCAAGCAACTCCGGGCTTGGTTTTGGATGCGATTAGAAATATTGGATTGGCAAACGGTGGAACTATTTTGGAAGACTCACAACTATTGGAAGTTCAAAAAACACAAAACGGCTATATGGCACTGGTGCTAACCCATAATAAAGAGTATGTGGAGTACCATTGCGATCACTTTGTCAATGCTTTAGGACAAGAAGCGGATATTTTTGCAAAACAACTGGGTATTGAAACCGGACTCTATCCTGTTAAACACCAGGCATTTATCACTAAGAGATTGCCCATGTTGGGTAAAAATGGGGATAGTCTGGATATGTTGATTGACAGAAGAGTGAGAAAAGGTTTTTCAGCTGTATATGGTCAGCAGTTACATGAAACCGGTCAAATTATCGGCTGTGCTTCTCCCGCTATTGACCCCAATGAAACCCGCGTTGATTTGAGATATAACTCTAAGGAGTTCCTGGAAATTGTATCTGAAGTTTTTGTGGATTTTATTCCTCAAATCGGTGGGGTTACATTCCAGGCATTCTGGTCAGGCTACTATGTTGAACCTAAGTATATTGTTGATCCTGAAGCAGGATTACTCATGGGTATGCGTGGACACGGTTTTATGTTAGGTCAATATTTAGCTAAACTTTATGTGGATCAATACCTTGGAAAAGAGGTGCCATCATACATGAAAGAGCTTGCTCTGAATGGAAGCGGACTGAGTGAAACTGCGTTTAAATAAAGGGAAAAAATAAAATCAAGTAGTTATGGAACTGATTCAAGTCAAAGATAAAAAGTTCAGAAAGATGATCTCATCTTCTGAAATTGATGAAGCCGTAACTCGAGTAGCACAACAAATCAATCAAGAATATCAAAATGAAACTCCAATCATTCTGGTTACATTGAATGGAGCGATCATTTTTGCCTCAGACTTACTCAAACAACTCAATATCGAATGTGTGGTTACTTGTGTTAAGGTTTCCTCTTATAGTGGAACACAGTGTACAAATAATCTTCAGGAAGTGATAGGATTAACTGAAAATATTGAGGGAAAACGAGTCTTGATTATTGAAGATATTGTGGATACGGGAAATACTTATCAGCATTTGGCAGAACTGCTGAAAGCACACAAGGCGAAAGATATAAGAATTGCAACAATGACTTTCAAACCTGATACATACGATAAATCTTTACCGGTTCATTACATTGGTATCAACATTCCATCTCTGTTTGTTGTGGGAAGAGGATTAGACTATGATGGTTTGGGAAGAAATTTGGTTGATATTTATCAGTTGCATGAGTAAAAATGGATACAAAAAGCTGATTATGAACGAAAAACACTCACTCAATATTGTTTTGCTTGGTGCTCCCGGTTCAGGTAAAGGAACACAAGCAGATTTGATCAAAAGACGTTACCGATTGCACCATGTTTCTACAGGTGAACTTTTTAGAAAAGAGATTGCTAAGGGGACGGAGTTAGGAGCTTTAGCAAAAGCAATTATAACGAAAGGAAATCTCTGTCCGGATGAGGTAACTTTGAATATGTTGGCTAACTATTTGGAAAGATTCCCCAATGCCAAAGGATTTATCCTGGATGGCGTACCTCGTACCATTGAGCAAGCTCAAATGCTGGAAGGAATCGGTTTTGATCGTCCAATTGAAATAGATTTGGTTATATGTATTAAAGTAAACAAGGAGATTGTGGCGGAACGTCTGGCTAAACGCGCGGAGTTGATTGGAAGAAGTGATGATACTCCGGAAGTAATCAAGCAAAGAATTGTCAACTACGAAAACTTAACTTTCCCGGTGTCTGAGTATTATAAACAGAAAGGATTGTTATTTGAAATAGACGGAATGCGTTCTATCGAAGAGGTGTTTAGGGATATTTGCGGCATCATTGATTCCCATAATAATCATTAACGGATGATAATTTCATCACAAAACAGATAAGAATCTGCACCGGCGGAGCCGTGCCAGGCAGGCAAAGCGCCCTTATTTCGATAAACGATTGCTAAATAGCGGGTTTTTATCCTTAAATCGTCCACTTTACGGAGGTAGATTCCAATCTCTTTATCATCAATTTCAGAGAAGATAATTGCTTCATCCATTTGATAATCAATACCATCGGTAGAAGTATAGATGAGCAATGTATCGGGAGCCAGGATCCATCCTGCACAATTTTGTTGGAATTTTGCTTCTATGACTGAAACCAATTGGGGGGAGCCAAAGTCGTACTCCACGGCAATATCTTCACCCCAATAGCCTTGCCAACGCCCGTCCCTAAAGTCTGATCCACCCGTCAAACCATCCCCAAGGGAGAAAGCAGAACCCCCGGAATATTGTGGGAGATAAGTGCTGTAAGGAGTGCGGATTCGAACGATATTCCCGACTCCTAAATGGTGTAGCAAATATTGCTCTTGATAGTATGGGCGTTGCAGAGAGTCGTATACTACCGTTTTGATAATGGAGGATTGTGTCAGTGGAAATGGAGCGCTGTATTGTTCAGAAAATCGGTTCGGGGTTGAGCCGTCTGTTGTGTAATAGATTGATATATTGGGATATAACGATTGGAGGTCAACAGTTTGTTTGGATGAGGTTGTCGGGGTATTGTGTGCGACTTGAGCGGAGATCATAATCTGATATGGCAGTTGGTTGATTTCCTCTGCAGCACGGTCATAGCGTTTGCGAATCTCATCGAAAAAGTGAACCCGACACTCATTTTCCCATAAGTTCTGGTAGCTGAGTTTCAAAGTATGGAGTTTCTTTTTCAAAAGCTGAGATTGGTGATCTAATTGTGCCAGTGATTCAGGTGTACCCTCCATAAATTGGTCGTAAATCATCTTGCGGGTACGGTTTCTCAAGGCATTGTATTCGTAGCGATCAATTACATAACTCAAAAAATCGAGATCTTTCTGATTTCGTTTGGCTTGCGATGAAAACCGGTTCAGTTGCGCTCTTACATAAGGAATCTGATTGAGCAGACTCAGATTCAGAGCATCATATTCGGGAGTTAAAAGCGGAGCCCAAAACTCTGAAAGCGGTCGCCAGGTGTGGGAACAGAGCACCATGCCATCCTGAATTGCTGCTTTACTTTGGGCTATCGCTTTAATAGTTTCGAAATAATCCTCTACACCAAACCGATACAAGGAATAGTTGCGGTTAAATTGGGCTAATCTCTGATTCAACTCCTTTTCGAACTGTGCGGGATCATCCTCTTGGCACGGTTTCCAGCCCATTTCAGCTCCCCAGGCGTGAGCATGCCATAAACTCTGAAATAGTGCTTCTCCCGAATCATCCCAAGAGGTGTTGAGCATTCCGGAAGCGCCGTTTAGTGCGCCATCGCGGGTCATGACGGCGATATTTTTCAGATAGATCTCGTGATTGGGTGCAATAGTCTGAAAACTGGAGGTGCCGGGAGCAATCCAAAAGGGAAATCCTTGTTCCCGGATCTGTTTCATCGGTTCGGCAAAGGAGGGCGCTGCATGGTATGCCCAAAAGACAGGAATGATACTTTTCGGGAGTTGCGATATCATTTCGGACTCCTTCAACAGAATATCCGCCCACATTATCACTTGTTTGTTATGCTTTTCGACCATCCGGCTAACTCGTTGGATGTGAGTTAGATAAGTCTCCTTCTGACCGATGCTTTTGACCAGTGCTTTAGCTCTCCCTCCCCCCAAATTTTCAGTCTCATCACAATTGATATGAAAATAATTGGAGCGGTATAAAGGAGCGATCTCGTCAATATAATCTTTAATAAATTTGTAAATATTTGAATCAGAGGGATTTAAGATATGTTGATCATCTCCCAGATGCTCATAAAAAGGATTTCTAAGCATCTTTTCCATGTGCCCGAACAACTGTTGATTGGGAAGCATCTCTACGAAATGCAATGCTGCAAACTCTTCTATTTCAATGATTTCGGCAGCAGTAAAACCATCAATAGGTGCCACATCGGGGTGGGATTCAGTTTTAAAAACGGACTCCGTGTAGAGTGTAAAGCAATTCATTTTCAGCGCAGAGAGTTGTAGAATCTCCTCCTTGACAAAATCCACAGTCGGAATGGGGCCGCGATTGATATCATCCATCCAGCCTCGTTTGCTCAAAATGGGGTAATCCGTGATCTCACAGAGTGGAACTGCTTGATTTAAAGTATGATAATGAGTCAACATCTGCATCAACGACGTGATGCCATAAAAAGCACCCTGGTCTGTCTCGCTAATGATTGTAATCGACTCATTATCAATAACTAACCGATATGCCTGATCTCTATTAACCGGAATATTGGGCATATTTTCTTTTTTCAAAAACAGCTTGATTCCTTTTGATTTTTTATTCCCTTTTAGAATTAAATCGGCTTTGTACTCTTCCGCAAGTTGCCGTTCTAATTTGGATATTATATTTGCAATTTTCTCATTCTTTTGCCACTCATTTTGCGCTACAACAAATGTTTTCTCTTGAATATCAAGTGTTTTCTTTTCTTTTTGGAATAAAAATAATTGGGGGGATGGGATAATTCCCGCATTCTGCGCCTGCAATAGCTGCGCACTCATCAATAACAATAAAGCCAGGACTCGGTGCATAAAACCTATTTTTTTGCAAAAATAGTAAATTTTATGCTTATTGTTTAATCACCTTAAACTCTCCTGTGCCTTCAGCAACACGAAGTTTAAGAATATAAACTCCATTGCCCAGATTTGAAAAATCAATAGAAGTCTTATCGGAATTATCTTCTTTGCTGATCATTTTTCTTCCTAATTCATCATAAATTTCAATGTTTTTAATATCACTCTCACATTCGATATTTAGGTCGTGGCTAACAGGGTTTGGATAGATCTTAGCGTTGATCGTATTATTCATCTCTTCAACTCCAAGAGTGAAATAGGAACAGCCATATTCCGTGTTGACAATAGGGGAACTGCCACCGGACACGTTCCAATTCCGATTAGTGGCGATGGTATCACGGCAGGAATAAGTCCCCGGATTTCCATAAACATATATCGTATATGTACCACTACTGGTGTTTATGGGTAATTGGTGGAACAGAGAGTCCAATCCACAGGCAGAAAGATTATTATCATTACACTTGATCATATACGGGTAAGATACTCCTATTTTAATATCTGAAATGTTATTATTGTAGCACCATAAAGTTTTCAATTTTGTACATCCTCTTAGATCCAAAGAAGAGAGGTTATTATTGGAACAGTAGAGGTTTCTCAAAGAAACACAATTAGTTAAAATCAAAGAAGTAAGATCATTATCAAAGCAACCAAGTGTTTCTAAGGCTGTAAAACCACTGAGATCTAGAGAAGTGAGTTTGTTCTCATCACAAAAAAAGTAAGTTAAAGCAGTACAGCCTGTAAGATTCAAAGATGAGATATTATTCACCGGACACTCTAACTCTTCCAGAGAGGTGCAGTTATTCAGGTTTAAAGAAGTGAGATTATTATTCCAGCAATAGAGGCTTCTTAAAGCTGTATAATTACTTAGATCCAAAGAAGATAGATGGTTTATTTCGCAGTTTAAATCTTCCAAAGCCATGCACCCACTCAGATCCAAAGAAAAAAGATTATTTTGCTTGCAATTTACGTTTCTCAATGCTGTGCAACTACTAAGAGCTAATGAAGTAAGATTATTCTCACGACAATCTAATTCCTGTAAATTTATACAACCGCCCAGATTTAAAAAGGTAAGAATATTGTTATTACATCTTACCTTTTCCAATGCTGTGAGCCAGCTTAGATCCAAAGTAGAAAGAGAGTTATATTGGCAATCCAGGGTTACTAAGGTATGATTGGAAATATTTATCCCGTTTAAAAGTTGGTTGCTACAATCAAATTCTTTTACATTACCATAAATTTTGACCGTGTCATTGGGTACATAAAACAAAAAATTGGTCCAATTTGTTCCGACAGTAATGGTTGTATCTTGTGCTCCGCAAACAAGTCTTACTCCTGTGTTTGTAGAATCAGCCACAAACTTAAGAAGCATTGTCCTCCCTACACTCTCCGAATGGAGCTCAATCCAACGGTTCATATTCACCGTTTGTCCCGTTGCTAAGTTAATATTGGCAAACAGAGTTAGCATCGCAAGTGCTAAAATGGATTTAAAAATTGATTTCATGGTATGAGGTGTTTGGTTGATAATACTTTATGAAACAGTTAACAAATTCTAATTATTTGATAGTGCAAAGATAATCAATATCTTTAACTTTATCAAGTCTTTTTAAGCTGTTTTTTTTTTTTTATACATCTAAATAGTTGATAATCAATTAAATAAAACTTGCAAAAGTGGTGATTGTTTCGAATATTAGTTGAGATAAAATATTACAGATTTAGATAATAAATCAAAAAGATGTAAAGATGGTTATACCTAATTCTTAATCACCTTAAACTCTCCTGTGCCTTCAGCAACACGAAGTTTAAGAATATAAACTCCATTGCCCAGATTGGAAAAATCAATAGAAGTCTTATCGGAATGACCTTCTTTGCTGATAATTTTTCTTCCTAGTGCATCATAAATTTCAATGCTTTTAATATCATTCTCACATTCAATATATAAGTTATTGCTGACAGGATTGGGATAAATTTGAGCATTGATGTGATAAGTTGTGATTTTAACAACATCACTTCCGAAAGTAAAATAGGGACATTCATAGTTTGTATTGACAATGTCGTTAGTGCGATCCAATACCCTCCAATTACGATTTGTAGCTATGGTATCACGGCAGGAATAGGCACCGGGATTTGTTTCTGAATTATACTTAATCATTATCTCTCCTTTATTATCCACACTTCTTATTGGTAATTGGTGAAAAATAGAGTCAAGTCCACAGGCAGAAAGGTTATTATCATAGCATCTAAATAAACGTAGAGAGTCAGAACTACTTATTTTAATACTTGAAATATTATTAGTTTCGCACCGTAAAATTTTTAAAGAAGTACAACTACTCAGATCTAATGAAGAGAGGTTATTAGTGAAGCAAACGAGTTCTTCCAAATTTGCACAGTTATTCAGATTTAAAGAAGTAATATCATTATCCTCACAATTAATATTTTCCAATACAGTACAATTATGTAAATCCAAAGAAGTGAGATCATTTATAGCACAGTCTAACTCTTTCAAAGCGGTGCAATTATTTAGATCCAAAGAAGTGAGGTTATTTACAAAACACTCTAAGTAAATTAAAGCTGTACAATTACTTATGTTTAAAGATGCGAGATTATTTCCCGAACAACTTAATTTTTTCAAAGCGGTGCAACCACTCAGATTCAAAACATTGAGATTATTGAATTCACATATTAACTCTTCCAATGCCGTGAGGGTACTAACATTTAAGGAAGAAAGAGAATTACTTTTGCAATTTAATGTTGTTAAGGCTGTATTTTGAGAAACATTTAACCCGGTTAAAACATTATTATTACACTCAAATCCTGTTATATTTCCATAAATTTTTATTGCATAATTGAGTGTATATACTGAAAAATTGGTCCAGTCTGTTCCAACAGTGATAGTAGTATCTAGTGTACCACAAACAAGCCTTACCCCTGTGTTTGTCGAATCGGCTGAAATTTTAAATTGCTTTGTTACTCCAATATTCCCCGAGGTGAGCTCAATCCAGCGGTTCATATTCACCGTTTGTCCCGTTGCTAAGTTAATATTGGCAAACAGAGTTAGCATCGCAAGTGCTAAAATGGATTTAAAAATTGATTTCATGGCACGAGGTGTTTGGTTGATAATGCTTTAACTATTTGATACTGCAAATGTAATAATTAATTTTAAATATGTCAAGTTTTAAATAAAACTTTTTTTTATTATCACAATTATTAAATGATTCTTACTAAATAGAATATTAAAAGTGTATTAAAATATGTTAAAATAATATTTTTAATAATCAGTTAAATTGACAAATTTTCACCGTTATTTATAATGAAAAAATATTTTTAAAGCAATGCAATAATGCAAAATTAGTTGCGTTTTTACACAGATTATTAATTAAAAATTCATATCATGAAAGCTACTAAAACAATCGGCACTTTGGCACTTTTTTCAATCCTATTTTTCGCATTGCAAGGATGCGATAAACAAGAAATTTTACGAACTCCTACTGACATTCCGGTTGAGATTCAAAAGTATGTTACTACCCATTTCCCTGACCAGCAGATTCTTCAAGTAATCAAAGAAACTGACGGTTTAACTGTTACTTATGATGTTTATCTTGATAACCAAACAGAATTGGAATTCAATAGAAAAAAAGAGATCATTAAGATAGAGAGTAAATTTGAGTTACCGGACAGTGTTATTCCTGCAAAAATCAAAGCTTATGTTGTGGCAAACTTTTCTGCATATTATATAATTGGTTGGGAATTGGAAGGCAATCACCAACAAATCAAACTCAATAACGATATGGATATAGAATTTACCATGGATGGTGATTTTATCCGAATTGATGACTAGTCTTTGTTTTACCTTATCTCTGATGGCGTGGATCAAGGGGATTGCCTCCTTTTTTCTCTGTTGATAAAAGGCGTAGCAGATGTGTAGTCAATCCCTTTTCAGGGGAGCGTGGGTATCGGTTATAGAGTGTTCCATCAGGAGCCATCATGAGGTATTCCGGTAGAGAGGTGATCTCCATTTGTCTGAGAAATGAGTAAGAATCGTTGAAGTGCACCATTTTCCAATCAAATTGCGGATATTTTTTTCTAAACTGTAAAAATTTAGAAAAGTCAGGATCTACAGCAACTCCTACAAAAGTAACTTGCCCTTCAAAACGATTCTGTAATTCTTGAATCAGTGTCATTTCACGAATACAATTGACACACTGGGTTGAAAAAAAGTGGTAATAAACCCATTGACCTTCCAATTCCTCCGGATGGTAAAGGGATCCGTCAGCATATTTAAAAGAGAATTCGGGAATGGAGGCTCCCGGATTGAATTGGATTGCCTTGTTGAGTGAATTGATAGCGATAGGTTGATGTTCCGGGAAGCGGGTGTTGGTGGCTATATGGTTTAGAAATTGAATGATGTTTTTTTGACTTAGTTCTTCATTGTTAATCATTTGCGCCAAATTCTTAATCAATACCAACTCTCTTAAACGCTCATTGACTAATGAAAAATCTTTACCCACTTCATTGAACAGCGTAAGATAATCACAATTCTCATTGATAGTTTTGTTTAAAGTTTCTTTTGAGATTCTGGATGACATTAATAGGTAGTTGTTGAAGTAGTAGTTAAACAAGTTCATGTACGCCGGATTGTTGTACAGGATGTAGTCATTATCGAAATATTTTTGATAGATTGTTAGGGGGTCCTTGCTGGAAAGAAAAGCTTCTAATTGTCCGACCGTATAGTAGATATAGGAAAGATAGTAATTGGTGGGTTCATACCGAATAGGAAAACTTTCACTCAATTCCGTGATAAAAGAATCCAAATGAGTCCGGCTCTTGTACCAAATGATATCTCTTCCGTATTTTTCTAGTAATCGACCATATTCAACTTCAAATGTTCCAATTTTGTAATTGAGGTCGTTGGTATCAAGTTGGGAAGGAATGAGTTGGATAAACCCATTTTCATCAGCTGGATTAAACATACTGAATAGGGTAGGATCCATGTCCAGTTTGAATTGATAATGTAATCCGGGAACTACAAAAAGTTCGCTTGTTGCACTATTGATCTCCAATCGGATCAATTGGATGGTTGGTACCTGGAAGGAGAGTTTAAAGCTTCCATCTCTTGCTATTTGTGTGGATGCGGCTTCAATCGGGTCCCAGTTGATATAATCTGAAAAGGTGATAACCCGGATTTTATAATTGGTTGCAAATTCTGCCTTTCCCTCAATCACGACTTCGCGCGGTTTTTGCGCCCATCCCTGAAATAGGATCAGAAATAAGCCAATGAGCACCACAAAACGAAACAGGGAGCGAAACATGATCTATTTTTTTAGGTTTGAGTTAGGAACCATGGATGAGATGTCCCCCCCATGTTTTATTAGATCACGAACAATGGTAGACGAAATATGAGAGAATTGAGGATCACTCATCAAGAAGAGTGTTTCAACGCCAAATAATTGCTGATTGGTAATTGCGATACTTCTTTCATATTCATAGTCAGTACTGTTTCTGACTCCTCTCACTATAAATTGAATCCCTAATTTTTTACAAAGTTCCCCTGTCAGTCCTTCATATTGAATAATTTTAACATTTTTTCCTTGAAAACAGTTCTCTATCGCCTTGATCCGTTCTTCAATCGGGGAACAGCTCTTTTTTTCATGGTGTACACCAATAGCAACAACCACCTGATCAAACAAGGAAAGAGCTCGGTTAACAATCTCTTCATGTCCTTTCGTAAATGGATCAAAAGATCCGGGGAAAAGTGCAATTTTCATAATTTAGCTTTATTCACGTATAACCACAAAATTATAATCATCAATAAACTTGATTAATCGGGATGGATTCAGAGTTGATCCTTCCGCAAACTTTTCAGGGACAACGTAATCAACTTTATTGATAATATGAGCTGAAATATCTTTAAATGAAGCAGGAGAGGGTTCTCCGGAGAGATTTGCTGAGGTGGAAATAATCGGTTTATCCAATGCCTGAATCAGTTTCTGACAAAATTTATTTTTTACGATTCGAATCGCAATGCTTTGGTCCATTGGAATCAATCGGGAGGGTAAGTTTTTCGCTTTGGGATAAATATAAGTAGTTGGACGATAAGTGTGTGTAATCAAATCCCAGGCAATTAACGGGATATCTTCAACGTATAGAGGCAATCTACTCTCACTGTCAATCAGGATGATTAAACTTTTAATCTCCTGTCTCTCTTTGATTTTGTAAATTTTGTCTACTGCCTTAGGATTGGTAGCATCACAACCCAATCCCCAAATCGTATCGGTGGGGTACAAGATCACTTTACCCTCTTTTAAAAGTTCTGCGCATTTTGTTATTTCAGCATCCATAAATCAGCAATTAGTTAACCTGCAAAGATATAAAAAATTTCGGATTTCGGATTTCGGATTTCGGAATTGAATTTTTGATTAATATGATTGTTGGATTCATAATCCATTTTGTTCTCAACCCCTCAAGTCAGAATATTTTTTATACCTTTGCACTCTTAAATACGTCGTTTTATGATTACTTATGATAACAATCATTTTTTCCTGATCGCCGGTCCTTGTGTGGTTGAAAATGAGGAAATTACATACTCTATTGCAGAAACAATAGCAGAAATTTGTAAAAAGTTGGAGATTCACTTTTTCTTTAAAGCCTCTTACAAAAAGGCGAATCGCTCCTCTCAATACTCCTTCACCGGAATTGGAGATGATGAGGCTTTACAGGTATTAGCCAAGATTAAAAAAGAGTTGGATTTGCCCATTGTAACGGATGTTCACTCTGTTGAGGAGGTGCTTAAAGCAGCGGAAGTAGCAGATGTTTTGCAAATTCCTGCATTTTTATCCCGTCAAACAGAGTTGATTCAAGCCGCTGCCAAAACAGGAAAAGTGATCAATATTAAAAAAGGTCAATTTTTAGCCCCCAATCAAATGCAGTTTGCTGTTGATAAAGTGCGCTCTGTTGGCAATCCGCAAGTGATGATTACAGAAAGAGGGACCTCTTTTGGGTACAATAACCTGGTTGTTGATTTTACAGGAATTGCAGAACTGAAGGAGAATGCTTGTCCCGTGGTGTTGGATGTTACCCACTCCCTACAATTGCCGAATCAGCCAGCAGGAGTAACCGGTGGCAGGCCCCATTTGATTCCTACTATTGCTAAAGCGGGTATTGCTGTCGGTTTTGATGGAATTTTCCTCGAAACCCATCCGGATCCTCAAAATGCCTTATCAGATGGAGCTAATATGTTGCCATTGAATCAGTTAGAATCCCTCTTGGTTTCACTTCTGAAAATCAGATATGCGATCATGAGTTAATATTCACGATAATCCCCTCTTTTAATGAAAGCTCGTAACTGGAGATATCTTTTTATTTTTATTGCGGTTTTTCTCCCCAATATCAATACGTTAACTTTGGACTATGCGCTGGATGATCGTCTGGTGATCTTTGAGAACAATTATACCTTGAAAGGGTGGGCAGGAACCAAGGATATTTTCACCCAGGATTCCTTTTCGGGCTACTTCGGACATGATAAAAAACTAGTTGCCGGAGGCAGATATCGTCCTTTGGCACAGTTTACCTTTATGGTTGAGTATGAACTGTTTGGAGGAGATATTAAAGATCAGGTGGGGATGGATCGCGATCCGCGAAATGAGAAATTGTTTACCGATAGCGTACTTCCGACAGTGAGTCACTTGGGAAATCTGGTACTCTATCTGTTGCTTGCTTTTCTGATCTATCACACTCTCAAAACTGCTTTCCCACGTTGGGATCATGAGAAGTGGTATCTCTCCATTCCATTTGTGGCAACGATTCTTTTTGTTCTTCATCCGCTCCATGTGGAGGCGGTCGCCAATATCAAAGGACGGGACGAGATTATGAGTATGTTGGGTGCATTTTTTGCACTTTACGCCTCGATTCAATTTGTAATTAAACGAAAGAAATATTATCTTTTACTCTCCTTTATAGGAATCCTTTTCAGTCTATTCTCTAAGGAAAATGGGATTACCTTCCTGGCTGTAGTGCCACTTGTCCTCTATTTTATGGATTCAAAACCTCAAAAATGGGACTATTTTTGGACACTTATTCCACTTTTTATCGGCTCAATAATCTTTCTTTACGTGCGTTATCGTGCGCTGGGTTCCATGATGGCAACTGAAGAGGTTCCCCAAATATTAAACAACCCATTTATCCACGCTACTTTTGGAGAAAGAATCGCCACAGTATTGTACACTTGGGCTATCTACCTGAAACTGATGATCTTCCCTCATCCGCTAACACACGATTATTATCCCCATCAAATCGAGATTACTAATTTTTCGAATCCTGTAGTGATCCTTGTATTGTTGGGAATTATCGGTTTAATCTACCTGATAATCAAAGGGTTCCGTAAAAAAACACTCATTGCATTAGCCATCTCTTACTTCATCATCACCTTCTCCATCACCTCCAATCTCCTGTTTTCCGTTGGCACTTTTATGAATGATCGTTTCCTCTTTATTCCACTTCTGGGTTTCACATTGATTATTTCTTTCTTTTTTATTTTGATATTAAAAAAAATGGGGGGCAGGAAGGTTACCGCTACACTGCCGTACATCACCCTTCTTCCTCTTTTCATCCTCTACGGTGCTAAAACGTTTGCGAGAAATTTTGTCTGGAAGAACGATATCAAGCTTTTTACTACGGATGTGCTCGTATCGGATAATAGTATCAAGTGTAATACCTCTGCCGGGGGCAGTTATTTAAAATTGTACAAAGAGAGTCCGAAGGAGCGCTATTTGAAGAGTGCATACACTTATTTATCTAAAGCACTACAATTGGATCCAACCAGTACCAATGCCCAAATGTTGCTGGCAGAGTATTATTTCTATAAAAAAGAGTATGCTGAATCGTATCGAATCTATAATCAAATTGCGACTTCTTATCCTAATCATGAATTAGCCGCGCAGAATGCTCAATTGGTTTTGCAGGCATGGCAGGGTAATCAAGTAGAGGAGACCACTAAATTGCTGGAGGAGGGGAAAGCGGTTGAAGCGTTGCAACAGATCAATCAACTCATAAAGGAGCAGGGCGAACAGGTGAACCTTTTGATTCAGAAAGGAAGAATATTTGGACAAGGATTTAATCGGACGGATAGTTCACGAGTCTATTTCAGAAAAGTACTCGCAATAGATCCCAATAATGCCCAAACATTGGAAAATATGGGGGTTAGCTTTGCAATCGAAAACCGATTGGATTCCGCTTTGTACTACTTAGAACGTGCCTTAGAACACAATCCAAACAGTGAAACGCTGCAAAAAAACATTGAGATGGTAAAGCAGAATATGAGGAAATAGGGGGGAAAACATCTTCAGTTACATTGGTTTTATCTGATACGATCTACTTTTTCGACTTAACATTAATCTTAACTCATAAAATTAAAAAAAAATCTACAAATGACTTTACAAGAACTCAACCCACGAAAGGCATTGAATAAAGCTTTTTTAAAAGTAAAACCGAACAGGTCTGAAATTGAAAACTTTAAGACTCATCTCATTACTTTACTCGATAGGATTAATGACGCGGAAAGTGAAGAGTTTCACAAAAATCTTGTGATTGACTTTTTAAAGAAAACCTACTACGATCCCGATCATTTCATCAATACCAAAGGTCGTAATGATCTGGTGATTCATAACGGACAAACTGCAAAATCAACAGTTGGGGTGATCATTGAAGCAAAAAAACCGTCCAACAAAGCAGAAATGATTACTACTAAAAAATTGAATGTCAAAGCATTTCAGGAACTGGTATTGTACTACTTACGTGAGAGAGTTACCGCTAAAAACTTGGAAATCAAGCATTTGATAGCAACTAATATCAATGAGTGGTTTATTTTTGATGCTGTTACTTTTGATAGACTTTTTGCTCAAAATAAAAATTTTATCAAACAATTCAATGATTTTGAAACCGGACGTTTAGCGGATAGGACTACAGAATTTTTCTACAAACAGATTGCAGAACCTTTTATTGATAGCATTACTTCTGAAATACAATTCGCTTACTTCAACTTTCAAGATTATCAAAAAATCTTACGTAATAAAGATAGAACAGACGATAATACATTAATTGCGTTATTCAAATTACTTTCTCCGGAACATCTCTTGAAACTTCCTTTTCCCAACGATAACAATACGCTTGACAGACGGTTTTATAGCGAATTGTTACATATTATTGGTCTGACTGAAACTAAAAAAGGAGGTAAAAAGCTAATTGAACGAAATAAAGTGGGTGAGAGATACACCGGAACCATCCTTGAAGATACTATTATTCAATTGGATAGCTTGGATAAACTCAGTAGACTTGAAAAGCCAACTCTATTTGGCAATACACAACAGGAACGACTTTTTAATGTTGCATTGGAGCTTTCCATTACCTGGATAAATCGTATTTTGTTCTTGAAACTGTTGGAAGCCCAGTTGATTACTTTTAATCAAGGAGATAAATCTTACTCCTTCCTCAATTTGGATAAAATAAAAAGTTTTGACGATCTCAATACGCTTTTTTTTCAAGTCTTAGCTCGAAAACATGCGGAACGAAATGAAAATGTTAAAAACAATTTTGAGAAAGTACCTTATCTCAACTCCTCTCTTTTTGAGCCGACAGATTTGGAACACACTACGCTATTAATCAGTAATTTAAGTAATGACAGACCTATACCTGTTTTCGCGCAAACCGTACTAAAGGATCTACAGGGAAAGAAAATAACAGGGAATTTAAATACACTGGAATATCTGTTTGCATTTTTGGATGCTTACGATTTTGGAGCAGAAGGAGGAGAGGAGATTCAAGAAGAGAACAAAACGCTGATTAATGCATCAGTTCTCGGTTTAATTTTCGAGAAAATTAATGGTTATAAAGATGGCTCCTTTTTCACTCCCGGTTTCATCACAATGTATATGTGTCGCGAAACGATTCGCAAAGCTGTCGTACAAAAGTTTGATCAGGAACTTCCTGATTATAAGATTAATAGGATTGAGGATATTTATAATTTGATTCCACAAAAAATATCGGTAAAAAGAGCAAACGATATTATCAATTCATTAAAAATTTGTGATCCGGCTGTGGGATCTGGACATTTTTTGGTAAGTGCACTCAATGAACTCATTGCAATAAAAAATGATTTGAAAATTCTAGAAGATCGTGAGGGGAAATCACTGCATCGTTATGAGATAGAAGTGGTTAATGATGAGTTGATTGTAACAGATGAAATGGGAGAACTTTTTGAATATAATCCCAACAATAAAGAGAGTCAACGTGTACAGGAAACGCTATTTTATGAAAAGCAAACTATCATTGAAAGTTGCCTTTTTGGGGTAGACATCAATCCCAATTCGGTAAAAATTTGTCGTTTGCGTCTGTGGATTGAACTGTTAAAAAATGCCTATTACAAAAACAAGATTGAATTAGAAACCCTTCCCAATATAGATATCAACATAAAATGCGGAAACTCTTTGGTAAGTCGTTTTTCCATTGATGCTGATTTAAAACAAGCTTTAAAGAGAAGCAAATGGACGATCAATAGCTATCGTATGGCAGTTTCTACCTATCGAAATGCCAAAAATAAGGAGCAGAAAAAAGAAATGGAACGCTTGATCAATGAGATCAAAAATAATTTCAGAACAGAGATCAACAATAATGATCCTAAAAAAACACGTTTATCACAATTGGCTTATGAACTGTACAATCGTTTTACGGGCAGTATGCTTTTTGAACCCGATATTCCTTATGGGCGTAATGTGGAACAAAGACGCAAGGAGGAACAGTGTAAAATAGAGGATGAGATAGCCAAATTGAAGAAAGAGATTGATGAAATTGAAAGTAATAACATATTTGAAAATGCTTTTGAATGGCGTTTCGAATTTCCTGAAGTGTTGGACAATGATGGTAATTATGTAGGTTTTGATGTAGTGATTGGCAATCCGCCCTATATGAGAGTGCAAGAGATACAAGCATCGCAGCCCAAACAAAAATTGTATTATGAAAGTCAATATCAAAATGCCAAAGCAGCTTACGATTTGGCTAATATCTTTTTTGAGTTAGCTGTCAATATTTCAAACAAGAAGAGCAATAATGCCTACATTTTTCCACACAAGTTTTTTAATGCGGCAGCTTCCGAAACTTTCAGAAACTATTTGACAAAAGGACAATATATTGATAAAATTGCGCATTTTGGGGCTAATATGATATTTGAGGATGCTGACACTTATACCTGTGTGGCACAATTTAGTAAAAAGCTAAGTCAAGGTTTTGACTTTCAACGTTTTTCATATAAGTCAGATTTTAAAAATTTAATGCTGGATAAAAGTAAATACACTTTTATCACGTATGAAATGATAAAAAAAGCTTCTGATTTGTATGGCAGCAATCAATGGATTTTGTTTGATAATAAAATCGGGTTTACGGTTTTTGAAAAAATTTATACAGACGCTAAACTCTTCTCAGATCTTTTTGAAAGCATATTTCAAGGTTTGGCGACAAGCAAGGACGATCTATTTATTTTGGAGTGTATTGATGAAATAGATTTTGGATTAAAAGTTCCTATCAGTGGTAAAGAGTATCAACTTGAAAGAGACTTATTCAAACCCTTTTTAATGGGTAAAGATATTCAACGGTACAGCTACATGACAACAAACAAATATGTATTCTTTCCATACGAAATAAAGAATGGAATTGCTGAAGTTGTTTCAATTGAAGATATTAAAAAACGCTTCCCAAAAACATACAGTTACCTTATCGAACATGAGGCGTTATTTAAAGCTCGTGAAAATGGAAGGGCGGGAAAAATGCAACATTGGTATACGTACATATATCCAAAAAATCTCAATAAATTTGAACAGCCCAAACTTTCGTCAATGGAGATTTGTGCTAGTCACCCCAATGTTGTGTATAATACTGATCACTTTTATCATCCAACAACAGTTTATAGTTGGGTAAAGAAATCAGATATCAAAGAGAGTTACGAGTATCTTTTGGCAGTAGCCAATTCAAAACTATTGTGGTGGTTTTTGAAAATAACCGGGGATACTTTACAAGGTGACGCAAGGAGATTTAAAACCAACTACTTAAATCCTTTTCCATTACCGAAATTTGTTGAAGAAGGAGTTGAAAATAAAATAGTGGATTTGGTTAAGGAGGTACTGGAATTGAAAAGACAAAACCCATCAGTCGATACCACAGATTTAGAAAATCAGATAGACCAATGGGTTTATAAACTTTACGATTTAACGGAGGAAGAAATCGGAATAATTGAGAACAATTGAGAACAATTGAGCTAACAGATAACCTGATGAGCCGGATATTCCCATTGAAAGAAGGATTTCCTCCCCCCTTTTTTTATTTTTAAAAGCTCATTTTACCAAACATCATTTTCTTCTTTTTCCCAATAGGAAGGATAAGTTCATCTTGATCATTAAGGTGACAGAATCTGGATAAAAAGGTAAGGTTAGTTTGTTTTTCATCAAACAATGTTTTTACAGTATACTTTCCATCTTCATTAATAGTAATCATTTTAGTTGCCGGGTTCTTTGTGTTCATCGCAAGACTCACTCTTATTCTGCCATCAGGTCTTTCATGTTTGTTACATTCTTTTTCATTGGTTTCCCGATCAGTATTATAAACGATATGAACTTTTCCATCTTTTACAAAATAGTAGGGGGTAACTGTTACATATGGCTCATATACATACTGTGCTAACTTTACGTTATACCTTCTGCCTATAGTTTGGTCGTAGGTTGTTTGGTTCGTTTTGCTATCTACACCAATCAAGCGGAAACTTCTATTCCAATAAAAGTAGGTCCTATCTATAATTCCGTTAGATTGACGAACTTCAATTTCTATCAAGCCCCTATTTTGAAAAGCAACGGTGTATTTTCCATCACCCAGATCCATAATTTGATCTATTTTCCACTCTCCATCATAAGCTTGTTTTGTAAAAATAGGGTCAATACCACCTTCATTAAAATCTACTTTAAAGCCGACCATACTTTCATTTTCTGCGTAAACACAAAGATATTGATGAGGGGCTCCGTATGATCCTACTTTTAAATCCATTAATTCCATTTTTTGAGATTGTAACGGGAAACTTACAAATTTGCTATCAGAGGCACTCAATTCAACAAAATCTAAGGAGGTCAATTTTGTCTTTCTCTTGTTCTCATACACTGTAATACTCAATACTAACTCTCCGGCATCTGATAAAAAAAGATTTCGAACTTCAGGATAACCGGATCCATTATAATCATAGTAGTGAGTCCACGCTTCATTGAACTCTTTGTCAAAACATTTGATAATAAGGGTTCCATTACCTGTATTAGGATTTTTACCACTCACAACAAAAACGGTAAATTCACGATTTTCCGACTTGGCAAGATTAATGAAGGGGTACTTATCTAATGCCTGAAAGGAGAATAGTTCCATTGTTTTAACCTTCCTAAAATTGAGTGGATCGTAAAGATCTAATTTTACCTCTGTTTTTTCCCCTTTTTTAGCGGTAGTTGAGTGTGCAACATAGATTTGCTCACCCCAAACACCTGCACCTATTTCATCATATTCAATTTCGGTTGGCATCGATTCTCTGATTAATTTGGTCCCGTCCGATGCAAAAAAGATATATCTGGTATCCTCGAATGTTACGAGTTTAGCACGATTTACATTTTCTGCGTAATAGGAGGTTCCATTAATAGATCCTATGTAACTACCATTAGCGATCCAATTTCCTTGGAAAAGATTGGTTTTTAACTTGGTTGCGGCACCCCAGTTTACGGATTGGGCATTCAATCCCCAAATAGCCATAAAGCATGAAATAATAAATGCAAATTTTTTCATAGGTGTTGATTTTTATTGATGATCATCGGTTTGTTTATAACCTGCAAATATAAGTAAATCTTATTTATAAAACCTTTTCTTTTTTTCGCTCAATCCAATCCATCAGTAATGATCCAACAATGCTAATTGTCAGGATTGCCAAAATCATCATTAAGGAGAAACCGGTGGAAATGTGCAGATCGAAAACAAAGACCAGGATCATTTTTACCCCAATATAACCCAATAGTACAGACAAACCGATTTTGAGGTAACGGAATTTGTCCATGATGCTTTCCAGCATAAAGAATAGAGAACGTAATCCTAAAATGGCGAACACATTGGACATAAATACAATATAGGGATCATTGGTTACAGAAAAAATGGCCGGGATAGAATCTACAGCAAAGACAATATCGGAAAGTTCGACTATTAACAATACGATAAATAGGGGAGTAGCCAACCATTTCCCATTCTCTTTGATAAAAAAGTCATGTCCATGAACTTTGGAGGTTGACCATCCTCTTTTAGCAAAAAAGCGGACCAGTTTATGATTTTCAATATCGATTTTCTCCTCTTTATTTCGGTCGATAAACATTTTAATTGCTGTAAAGAGCAGGAAGGCTCCAAAAATGGCTAAAATAAACTCAAAACGTTCTATCAGCGCTGCAGCGGCAAAAATAAATATGAAACGGAATACTAAAGCACCTATAATACCATAAAAAAGGATTCGGTGTATGTAAGCCCGATTCACGTTAAATGAGGTAAAAATTAAGATGAACACAAAAATATTGTCAATAGAGAGTGCTTTTTCAATCAGGTAGCCGGAAAGGTACTCTAAAGAGAGGGTTTTGCGATACAGGTGAATCGCTTCCTGAAAGCTCATACCATCAAAGTTAAGTCGGTGATGGTGCTTTTTATTGATCGAGAGGAGCGTTTCCATATCTTCGATGCCATGAATGAGCTCCCCCCTGAGATAAATAAATACATAAAAAAGAAGAGCAAGAGAGATCCAGACGATAGTCCAGATCAATGCTTCCTTGAATTTAATTTCATGATCTTTCTTATGAAATACTCCCAAATCGAGGAAGAGCATAAGTATGATGAAAGCAAAGAAGATGATCAGTGTGATTGATTCGGCCATGAGTTTACTTGTTTTTTAATTCTAAACCTAGTTTTTTGCCTTCTTGAATCATAAATTGATAGGCCGCTTCCAATTCATTCGGAATAATCCCATCTAAAATTGCTTCACGAATAGCTGTTTTGATGATGCCCACCTCTTTAGATGGTTGTAAATCAAATGATTCCATGATCAATTGTCCATCAATAGGGGGTTGCCAATTACGCAGCTGGTCTTTCTCTTCAACCTCTTTCAGTTTGTTGCGTACAATGGCAAAATTATTAAGATATTTTTTAACTTTTTCTCTATTTTTTGAAGTTACATCCGCCTCACAAAGGAGCATCAGATCATCAATTTGATCGCCGGCATCAAAAAGCAGTCTTCTTATTGCCGAGTCGGTAATCTCATCTTCAACCAATGCAATGGGACGAAGATGGAGTTGCACCAGGAGCTGAACATATTTCATCCTTTCGTTGGTAGGCATTCGAAGTCGATTAAAAATTTGTGCTACCATTTTAGCTCCTACTACTTCATGACCGTAAAATGTCCATCCATGTACGGAATCAAATTTTTTGGTTCTTGGCTTTCCAATATCGTGAAGTAAAGCAGCCCAAACCAACCATAAGTTATTGGAAACCATTGCAATTTTATCAACGACTTCTAAAGTGTGCAGGTAGTTATCTTTATGTTTTTTTCCATCATGACTTTCAACTCCTTTGAGTTCAATTAATTCCGGTAGAAATTGTTGCAATAATCCGCTCTGTTCACAAAGTTGGATTCCTAGTGAGGGTAGGGGAGCCAATAAAATTTTATTGAACTCTTCCATGATTCGCTCTTTTGAAATAATCTCCAGACGTGAGGCATTATTTTGAATAGATTGGAAGCTGTTTTCTTCAATTGTAAAACCTAGTTGAGTAGCAAAACGAACGCCTCGCATCATTCTTAAAGGATCATCGGAGTAAGTAACATCCGGATCCAATGGGGTTCTTAAAATTTTATCTTGAAGATCTTGAAACCCGTTAAAAAAATCGATTAATTCTCCTTTTTTCGCTCCATTGATAGCGATTGCCATAGCATTGATGGTGAAGTCTCTACGACTGATGTCATCCCACAGAGTTCCATCTTCTACAATAGGTTTTCTTGAATTTTTATTGTAGGATTCCTTTCTGGCGCCTGCAAACTCGATTTGGTGTCCCATATAGGTCAATTGAGCAGTTCCAAAGTTCTTATATACAGCCACTTTACAATCCGGAGAGATCTCTTGAGCCACCTTCTGGGATAGTTCTATACCGCTTCCTATCACCAGGATATCAATATCTGTGGAGTTTCTTTTCAGGAACAGATCTCTTACAATACCACCCACGGCATAGGTCTCCACTCCAAGTTCATCAGCCACTCGTTCTACAATGTCGTAGATGGGATGTTTGAGCAATTTCCTTAAATTGTTTGCAGTAGTCATTGTACGATTATCCACAGATTTTAAATATCATCTCTTTCAACAACTCTTCTTGAGCGGTTGCACTCTCCACTCCTTTAGATTTGGCATCATATTCTCTTAGAATAGCTATATTTCTCTGTAATTCGGCAATAGAGAAAGAATTGGCTTGCTGTATATTTTTGTTTAAAGCCCAATCACTATTGGTTGTGTAGATTGTTTTAGCCGCAGCTTTCGATTTATCCGAAAGATTATAAGCCAACATTTTCAGATAAAAAGAGGTCAAACTATTGATGGTTTTAGGGTTAGGATTGGTGTCAAAGTGATTACAAAAATTAAACATAATTTGATACACCCGAGCTTTATTTCGCCTAGCTAAAGCATCTTGCAGTTCAAAAATATTGTATTCTTTGCTGATTCCTATGTGTTGCTCTATTATTTGTGGTGTAATTTCACTACCAGGGGGGAGGATGATTTTTAGCTTTCTCAACTGGTTATCAATAGTTGAGAGATCATTCCCTATATGTTCTGCCAGAATATTGGTTGCATGATCAGTGATTCTAAATTGGTAAAACTTCACTCTATCCGCAATCCATTTAGGAACCATATAATCTGAGATCTTTTTGGAATTAAAGAGCACCCCATGTTTATCCACTATTTTGGATAGAGAGGCCGGTGCGTCTTTATACTTATGGCAAAGAACCAGAATAGAGGAAGGAGAGGGATTCTCAATATAGGGGGTCAATCCGTTTATTTTTGAAAGATCTTGCGCTTCTTTAACAATAACTACTCTTTTTGGGGCTCCAAAAGGGAACATTTTAACATTAGCAAGAATCTCATCGACGTAAGTATCCTTTCCATAAACAATCCATTGGTTGAAATCTTGCTGATCTTTTTCAATCGCGTGATTTTCAATATGGTCGGATATCAGGTCAATATAGAAAGGTTCTCCGCCTTGTAAAAGGTAGACAGGAGCATATTGATGAGATTCTAATTGTTTAATAATTTGTTCAAAAGTCATGGTTAAAAATCGTAATAGTCAAACTTCAAGTGTTTAACGGTTAAACCCTTATTAATCAGCATTTTGAGTGCTTCAATTCCAATTTTTAGATGATCTTCAGTAAAATTCCTCGTAACATATTGATCACTCTCTTCAGTTTTAATACCGTCAATATTCATGGGCTGGTCGGATATTAAAAGTAGTGCACCGGTTGGGATTCTGTTTGAAAACCCGACAGAAAAGAGTGTTGCAGTTTCCATATCGATAGCGGTAGCTCTAATTCTTCTGAGGTATTCTTTAAACTCTTCGTCATATTCCCAGAGGCGACGGTTGGTAGTATAAACGGTTCCGGTCCAATAATCTCTTCCGGCATCCCGAATAGCCGTTGAGATTGCTTTTTGTAAGTTAAAAGCAGGTAGTGCCGGTACTTCAGGAGGAAAGTAGTCGTTAGAGGTTCCTTCTCCACGGATGGCTGCAATAGGAAGCAGGAGTTCACCTACTCCGATGTAGGGTTTTAAGCCTCCTGTTTTTCCTAGAAAGAGAACCGCTTTGGGTTCAACGGCAATCAATAGGTCCATTACTGTAGCAGCCATTGGACTTCCCATTGAGAAGTTGACGATTGTGATGTTATCTTTAGTAGCACTTTGCATGGGTAATAATTCACCACAAAGTGGAACATCCATCATTTGAGTGAATTGGGTAACATAGTCTCTAAAATTGGTTAAAATAACGTACTTACCGAAATCTTCAACCCGAGTTCCGGTGTAACGAGGAAGCCAATTTTTAGCGATGCTTAATTTATCATGCATGAGAAATCAATTATAAGTATTTTTGATTTTTTTTATCTTTTACTTTTCTTCTTTGCTTTTTCCCCCTCTTTGATTTGTGCAACAGCTTCTCCGGTCGCAGTAATCAAAGGTTGAACGGATACTTTTTCTCCCACAGCTTTTTGCATCCAAAGGTCCGGAGTAAGGCGACCAATGGCGAATATACGATCGATCTCTTGAGCCAAATCTTTCCCTTTAAGGTAAGTTTCCAATTGAAAATCAATGATATGTCCGATAGGATAAGCAGAAAGGTAAAGTGGGGCATCAATCATGTGAGAATAAATAGCCAGAATTGGAATATCTTTAGTCCCAAAAACAGGAGCGTAGTATTGATTCCATACATCTTTTGCAATTTGAATTACAGCATCTTTCAATTCGTTGGCATTGGCATAAGGATGACTATACATCCATTGCCAAACTTTAATATCAACAAGAGATACACCCATAATCTCATAACAACCCCAGAAAAGATCTAAGGTGTTGAGTGCTTCTGTTAAGGGGTCATCACTTGGGATTCCTAAGAGTTCCAGGTCTTTTCCCTGGAAAGTAAATGCCAATGCTTCGGTAAATGCTGTGTTGGGAACACCATGTAGGAAGTAGTTATGCACATCATGAAGAGAAATGGTTTGCTCAACATTGTGTCCAAATTCGTGAACTCCAATATTGTACCCCTTGTAATCCATTCCGCTTTGGGATACGCGAGTTCTCAGCAAAGAATGAGCAGATTTCATTTCTGCACCCCAGGCATGACCGGCACCTACGGAAGGATCTACTGTAATGTGTGAACAGATCTCTTTTGCTCTTTCAGCGCTATAGCCCAGTTTCATAAGGATGTTGGGGAGATCTTTCTCAAATGCTTTATGGGTAGGATATTTACTTTTTGTGATACTATCCAGATAAGCCGGATCATAATTACTTCTTGTTTTAAATCCATCATACCAGATGTCAAAAGGTTGTAATTTGCGTCCCAATCTTTTGGAGATCATTTGCGCCACTTCCTTTACTTGAGGGGAGGTGATCAGGGTAGTGAAAAGCTTTTCAACTTCTTCAACAGGGATCTCTAAATCAGTATTAAATTTTCGTTCAACATAGTTTTTATAGTTGGGATAGTAAGGGTCGCTATTTTTCATTGCTTGAAAAATATTCAAAAGATGTTGATAACGTAAATTTTTATCAGGAGTTCCAACCACTTCAATTTCACCGAGGTAGATTCCATTGGATGGGGAGTGCCACAAATAATCGTTAGTTTCAAATAACTCAACCGGAACATCCTGTTTTATAATATGCAGCATAGTATGATAGATTAGTTTTTGCTTTTCATATCCATCGCTGGCAGCATATTGTGCTTTAATTTCGTCACGTAGTCCCCAATGAGAGATCAATTTCATATCCCATGGCCAATAACGTACGAATTGAGGTCCCAACAGTTTTCCCATGGGGATGTTGTAATTGGAAATATAGTTGTCGGCTTGCGCGGTAGCTGTATTGATCTGTTGGTTGATTTCTGCAGTTACGCGAGAGGTAAAGATGTCTCCCAATCTGACATAGCCCCACTCTTGCTCTGTCCACTTATCTCCATTTGCCATTTTTTCCTCCAGTGTATAGTAAGGAAAATTTAAGATTACAATAAATGCAATCTTATTTTTAAACATGTCGTCATTGAAGTTGGCATTTGGATTATAAGCACTAAAAATGTCATCAATCTTGAGATTCTCATATCCGACCACATGAGTTGGTCTGAGTAATTGCATGGAAATGAGATTGTTGTAACCCAAGATAGTTTCAAAATGAGCTTCAATTCTTTCGAATAACTTCTGCTTATCCTCTTTGGTTCTACAAGAATAAGTTTCACAAAGGTTCAAAAAATCCTCATTGGTACCATCGGAAGGTTGCCACAATTTAGCAACTTGTCTAACGCCTCTTTCCACAATCTTGTTCGAAATCTCGCTCTTTTTGTAGATTTTTGAAAGCGTGTTAGAGATTGTTTTGTCTGATACAAAATCCGAATTGGTATCGGCCATAGTATGAGATGTTACTAGGGACAGCATAATAATAGCTAATAGATATGGTTTCATAAATTGATTAATTATATTTTTAATGAATAAATTTCAAAAATAAGTGAGTTGATACAAATCGGCAAATATAAGATTTTTTTCGGAAAGTTTTTAAATATATTTACAGAAAATGGTGCCTTTTTTGAGGAGAATAATTATAAAAGTGAAGCTACAAATAAAAAAAAGTAAAAATTAGTTATAATATCAATAATTATTTGTATTTTTGCACTCTCATATTTCGGGGTGTGGCGCAGTTGGCTAGCGTACTAGTATGGGGTACTAGTGGTCGGAAGTTCGAGTCTTCTCACCCCGACAAAAAAAAAGCGGTTTTTGATTCAAAAACCGCTTTTTTTTATGTTTGGCTTTTTATCCTTTCAATGCCTCCGCACCACTAACAATTTCGTTCAATTCGTTGGTAATAGCTGCCTGACGAGCATTGTTATAAGCCAATTTAAGGTCTCTCAATAGCTCTATTGCATTGTCTGTTGCTTTGGACATAGCAGTCATTCTTGCACCATGCTCAGAAGCAACGGAATCTAATATTGTTTTGAATAGTTGAGTTTTTAAGATTTTAGGAACTAATAGTTCTAACAACTCAGCTCTGGAAGGTTCATAAATATAATCTATGCCTAGAGTATTTTGATTCTCTTCTACACTTTCTTCTTCAATCGGTAAATATTGTTCGATTTCGATTTTCTGAACAGCTGGATTAACAAATCTGTTATAGATGATCTCAATGCGATCATAATCACGATTGATATAATAATCCATTAAGGTTTCAGCAAACTCAGCAATAGGATGAAATTGCGTTTTTTCTATAAAGGTTTCATAGTGACCAACTACATTGTATTTTTTCTCCAATTGCTCTTTTCCCTTTTTTCCGATACAGATTAGATCAATATTTTCATTTCCTAGTTGTTCCGGGTAGTTTTCTTCGATATAGCGTTGTGTTTCTTTTGTAATGGAAGAGTTAAAACTACCGCATAAACCTCTGTTAGAAGTAATGACAATTAATAAAATTTTATTAGGATCTCTTTGCATAAAGAGAGGCATTTCAGATTTGTTAGGAATGGAACTAGAAATATTGGATAAAATTTCATTCAGCTTATTGGAGTAAGGTCTCAATCCGATAATACTATTTTGCGCCCTTCTCAACTTAGCAGCCGATACCAGTTTCATCGCACCGGTAATTTTTTGTGTCGATTGAACCGAGCCGATTCTATTTCTAATCTCTTTTAAACTAGCCATAATCTTTTAATTCGTTGACTCCGGTACTATACTTCGTACTGTTTTGCTATTTCTATACAAACTTTTTCCAATACGGATGTTATATTATTATCAATAATACCTTTTTTGATAGATTCCAGTACTTCAGGATGTTTTTCATTGAGTTCCAATAAGTAATTATCCTGGAAGTTTTTAATACTATGTACAGGCACTTTTTGAAGTAAAGAGTTTACTCCGCAGAAGATAATGGCTACTTGCTCTTCCACCTTCATGGGTGAATATTGCGCCTGTTTCAAAATCTCAACGTTTCTCACTCCTCTATCCAAAACATTCTGTGTAGCTTGGTCCAGATCGGATCCAAACTTAGCAAATGCTTCCAACTCACGATATTGTGCTTGATCCAGTTTTAATGTACCCGCTACTTTCTTCATTGATTTAATCTGTGCATTTCCTCCTACACGCGAAACGGATATACCTACGTTAATCGCAGGTCTCACACCGGCGTTAAAGAGGTTGGTTTCCAAAAAGATCTGTCCGTCAGTAATGGAGATCACGTTGGTAGGGATATAAGCTGATACGTCTCCCGCTTGTGTTTCAATGATGGGCAGTGCAGTCAATGATCCTCCCCCTTTAACCATCGGTTTCAAAACTTCAGGAAGGTCATTCATTTGGCTGGCAATTTCGTCAGATTCGATGATTTTAGCAGCTCTTTCCAATAATCTGGAGTGTAAGTAAAATACGTCACCGGGATAAGCTTCTCTACCGGGTGGACGACGGAGCAACAAGGATACTTCACGATAAGCTACAGCTTGTTTTGAAAGGTCGTCATAAACAATCAGTGCGGGTCTTCCGGTATCGCGGAAAAACTCCCCAATAGCTGCACCGGCAAAGGGTGCGTAGAACTGCATTGCTGCCGGATCGGAAGCGGTAGCTGTGATAACCACTGTATAAGGCATGGCACCTTTTTCAGTTAATGTTTTTACGGTATTGGCAACTGAAGAACCTTTTTGTCCTACAGCAACGTAGATACAATATACGGGTTCTCCTTTGTCGTAGAACTCTTTTTGATTAATAATGGTGTCAATAGCAATCGCTGTTTTTCCTGTTTGACGGTCACCAATGATCAACTCACGTTGTCCACGGCCGATTGGAATCATCGCATCAATTGCTTTAATTCCTGTTTGAAGGGGTTCTTTCACAGGTTGACGGAAGATTACACCGGGGGCTTTACGTTCAATTGGCATCTCATAAAGTTCTCCTTTAATTTCTCCCTTTCCGTCAATAGGTTCTCCCAGAGTGTTGATAACTCTACCTAACAAGCCTTCACCAATTTTAATGGAAGCTACACGTCCGGTTCTCTTACAAAGGTCTCCCTCATTGAGAGATTTTGCATCTCCTAAAAGTACAACACCCACGTTATCTTCCTCTAAGTTCAACACAATTCCGGTGATATCACCTTCCGGTTTTTCAAAAGTTACCAACTCTCCCGAAAGAGCATTTTGTAATCCGTATACACGTGCAATTCCGTCACCAACAACAAGAACAGTTCCTGTTTCCTGAAGTTCGGTGCTTGCATCAAAGTTTTTTAGTTGTTGACGAAGTATTGCAGTTACTTCTGAAGGTTTAATTTCTGCCATTATATAATTTGTTATTTGCTGTTAAAAGGATACTTTGTATATATTTTGTGAAAATTCTGTTCTTAATCGTCTGATTTTTGAGGAGATGGAAGCATCTACTAAAACATCATCTACTTTGATCACTACACCTCCAATAATTTTTGGATCTATGGAAATATCCATGATGATGTTACATCTGAATTCCTCTTCCAGTAATTTTTTAATTTGATCAACTAAGGGGGAGGAAATCTCTTTCGCAAAAGTTAGTTTTGCCACTTTAATGTTATGGTGTTGGTGGTAGATTCTGATAAACTGTTCCAAAATCGTAAAGATCTCAGGAATTCTGCGTTTTTTGATAATCAATAACAGGAAAGTGAAGGAGGTTTCTGTAATCTTTCCTGAAAAGATAGAATTAAAAAGATCGCTTTTCTTAGATAGTGAAACATGTGGTGAATCTATTAACACTCGCAGATCTTTCGTTTCTTTTAAAACATTGATAATGAGTTGAACATCTTTAAAAACCTCTTCGATTTGAGACTGTTCTTTGGCGAAATCGAACAAGGCTTGTGCATAGCGTGTTGCTAATTTGGGATTCTTCATTGCTTAGTCTTAAAAATGCGCGCAAAGATACAAATTTTTACAGTAACGAAACTCTTTTTTTTCATAAATTTAACATTAATCTCTAAATTTTCTCTACTTTTGCTTTTTTAAAACGGTGATTTTATGAAAAAACTCTCGATGGATCAACTCAATCGCGTTTCAGTATCTGAATTTCAGGATGAGGCAAAGTTCCCTTTGGTACTTATTCTGGATGATATTCGGAGTATGAATAATGTGGGCTCTCTTTTCAGAACTGCTGACGCTTTTGCGGTTGAACATCTCTATCTGTGTGGAATCACCGGCCAACCTCCCCATAAAGAGATTCATAAAACTGCACTTGGAGCTACGGAATCGGTTTCCTGGTCGTACGAAAAGAGTGTCGTGGATTTGGTGAAGAGACTCAAAGAGGAGCAATTTCTGGTTTATATTGTCGAGCAGACAGATACCCCCCTCTTTTTAAATCATTTTGAACCTAATAAAGATAAAAAAATAGCGATTATATTAGGTAATGAGGTGTTTGGGGTTAATGATGCGCTGTTGTCTTTGGTAGATGGTGCATTGGAGATTCCACAATACGGAACCAAACATTCGCTCAATGTGACCATTGCCGGTGGGGTAGTGATCTGGTCTCTGATTCAAAAAATGGAGCGACAAACTGTGTAGAAGTTAATCCTGAGTATATTGTTGATAAACACGGCGAATTCCTTCTTCCAAGGAGATGGCAGGAGTAAAATCAAACTCTTTTAACCGCGTGATATCCAATTGTTTTTTGTAAGTTCCATCAGGTTTTGAATGATCCCATACAATTTCGCCTTTATAATCGGTAATTTGTTGAATTAATTCTGCTAATTCTTTGATGGTTAGATCAATACCTGTACCTATGTTAATGTGCGAGATCTTTTTTTCTTTGTAAAGCTGATCGGCGGAAACATGTTTCATGATATGAATTACACCTCTGGCCATGTCATCCACGTGAAGAAATTCGCGATACACCTGACCGGTTCCCCAGAGTGTAATTTTATCCGATTCTAATCCATACCGACTTAGTTGTATTTTAATCTCTTCTTGACTCATTTGATCGTTAAGAGTCTCCATAGGATGTGCTTTGAGATCTTTGTATATTCCAGCCCAGTCATCATTAAAGAGTAGTTTCCCAAGATGCATTTTGCGTATCATGGCCGGTAAAACGTGTGATGTTTCCAAATCATAATTATCATTTTCTCCATACAGATTGGTGGGCATCACAGAAATAAAATCGCAACCGTATTGGTGATAGTAGCTTTCACACATTTTTATCCCGGCAATCTTGGCAATAGCGTAGGGTTCATTAGTGTATTCTAAAAGACCGGTTAGCAAGGCCTCTTCTCGTATGGGTTGTGGGGCTTCTTTGGGGTAGATACAGCTGCTTCCTAGAAAGAGGAGTTTCTTGGTGTTGTTGAGTTTTGCCGCGTGGATCAGGTTATTTTGAATCATCAGATTCTCATATATAAACTGAGCACGATAAGTGTTGTTAGCTAATATTCCTCCTACTTTGGCAGCTGCAACAAAAATGTACTCCGGTTTTTCTTTTCTAATGAGGTCATGGGTCATCTCCTGATTGGTTAAATCTACTTCTTTGGAACTTTTTAATAATAGATTATGAAACCCCTCAGCCCGCAGTTGTCTAACAATTGCAGAACCGACCATACCTAGATGCCCGGCAACATAGATTTTAGAATTCAAATTCATATTGACAAAAGTTTACAGATAGGTTGAACTCAATTTATGGTAATCAGTCAAAACCATGATTTTAACCAACTCGCTAAACTTGGTTTTAGGTTCCCAACCGAGTAGTTTTTTAGCTTTCGAGTAGTCGCCCAGAAGGAGTTCCACCTCTGTAGGTCTGTAGTAGCGTGGGTTGATTGCAACAACCTCTTTACCAATAGATTTTAGAATGCCTACCTCATTCACTCCCGTGCCTTTCCATTCAATCTCTTCACCCAAAACTTTGAAAGCTTCCTCTACAAATTCTCTAACAGTATGAGTTTCTCCGGTTGCCAATACAAAATCTTGGGGGGTGTCAGATTGGAGTATTCTCCACATTCCTTCCACGTATTCAGGTGCGTAGCCCCAGTCTCTTTTAGCATCTAAGTTTCCGAGATACAGTTTATCCATTTGTCCGGTCATGATTTTGGCCACACCTACACTAATTTTTCGTGTTACGAAAGTTTTACCTCTCCGTTCACTCTCATGGTTGAATAAAATACCGTTGCATGCAAAAAGATTGTAGGCTTCCCTGTAATTTACTACCATCCAGTATGCATATAATTTAGCCACAGCATACGGGCTTCTTGGATAGAACGGAGTGTTTTCATTTTGTGGCACCTCCTGAGCCATTCCAAAGAGTTCTGAAGTGGAAGCCTGATAAAAACGAGTATTGATTCCGGTCTCTCTGATGGCATCTAAAAAGCGAAGTGTTCCAATTGCATCCACTTCGGCTGTGTACTCCGGAACTTCAAAGCTGACTTGGACATGGCTTTGTGCTCCAAGATTATAAATCTCATCGGGTTTAATTTTTTCAACTAATCGATTGAGATTGCTGGAGTCAGTCAGATCTCCATAGTGCAAAAAGAAGCGTTTATCCAATAAGTCAGGATTATTGTATAGATGATCTATTCTTTTGGTGTTAAAGGAACTGGATCTACGAATAATCCCATGAACTTGGTACCCTTTTTCGAGTAATAGTTCTGTTAAATAACTTCCATCTTGACCGGTAATTCCCGATATCAGTGCTTTTTTCATACTTTCTTATCCAATTATTATGGTTTTTACGATAATTTTTTAATTATAGTTCCCAAGTCGAATATCTCTTGTTCACCGGTTTCCATGTTTTTTAGTGTATAGCGATTTTGATTGATCTCTTGTTCTCCAGCCATAACGACGAAGGGGATTCCCTTGTTGTTGGCATAGTTCATTTGTTTTCCAATTTTAACTTTATCCGGATAGATCTCTGCAGCAATTCCGGCGGCTCTAACCTGTTGAACTGCTTTTAAAGCATAGAGTTGTTCAGATTCACCAAAGTTAAGGAAGATCACTTTAATCGGAGTTCCAATCTGTTTAGGAAAAAGGTTCATCTCTTCTAATACATCATAGATTCGTTCAGCTCCGTACGAGATTCCCACTCCCGACATGTTTTTCAATCCAAAAACACCTGTTAAATCATCATATCTGCCACCTCCGGAGATACTACCCATTACCACACCCACTGTTTTTACTTCAAAGATAGCTCCGGTGTAGTAGTTTAGACCGCGAGCCAAAGTAATATCGATTTCAGGCTCTTCAATGTGCAATTCCTGACACATTAGGATAATCTCTTCCAATTCACGCACTCCTTCAGACCCAATGGCGCTATTTTCAAAGTAGTGTCTTAATAGAGCTAATTTTTCCCGGTTATTTCCTGTAAAGTTGAAGAAAGGTTCAATTTTGTTGATCGCTTTAATACTGATCTCTCGTTGGAGTAGCTCTTCATATACTTTTTCCTTTCCAATTTTGTCAATTTTATCGATTGCAACGCAGATATCGGTGATCTTTTCAGGGTGTCCCACTACTTCAGCTATTCCGGATAACACTTTTCTGTTGTTGATCTTCATTTCAATCGGAATTTGAAACTTTCCAAAAATCTCATTCGTAATTTGGATCAATTCCACTTCATTCAATAAAGAATCACTTCCAATTACGTCAATATCACATTGATAAAATTCGCGGTATCGTCCCTTTTGTGGTCTGTCTGCTCTCCAAACCGGCTGCATTTGATATCTTTTGAATGGGAAAGTCAGATCATTTTGATGTTGTACAACAAATCGGGCAAAAGGAACGGTAAGGTCATAGCGTAATCCTTTCTCAGCAATTAGGGGTGTCAATTGTTGTGAGTTGTACTCTTCCGGATTAACTCCGGATAAAAAGTCACCGGAGTTGAGGATTTTGAACAATAAACGATCCCCCTCTTCTCCATATTTTCCCATTAATGTGGAAAGATTTTCCATACTGGGGGTTTCGATGGGGAGATACGCATATTTTTCAAAAACCGATTTAATAGTATTGAAAATATAGTTTCGCTTCATCATTTCCAAAGGTTGAAAATCACGTGTACCTTTAGGAATAGATGGTTTGACAATGTTCATAAGTTACTTCTTTTTTTCTGTTTTTTCTAGTTGAATTTTAATATCGTTTAATACATTCATGTAGTTTATAAATGCTTGATAGGGTGAGGGGTATACATCAAAAATTCGTTTTACGGATTCATGAGGTAACCACTTAGTACTCATAAAGTTAAAGTGGAACGCATTTTGTAAACGCAGCCAGGCCAACTTAGTATATTCACAAGTTGATTTATTATATGACTCCTCTAGTTTAAAGAGTTGTGAAAAAGCTTCCTGTTGAAGTTCATTACCAACCCATTCGTTTGGATCTTTTTCTTCACCTGAGCTGGAGATAGCCCATGGTACATGGATTGTAGATTTTGTCGTGTTACTTTCTACGATCGCAGAAGGAGTACATAATTGATGGTTAGCAGAACTTGCTAATTGAGATAGAAAAGCCTTAAAGAAATCAAATATGCCATTCTCTTCCGGTTGGACTAATCCTAAAAGGTCATAATCCCAAAATAGGTTAACCAGTGGTTCCTCTTCAGGGAAAAGATCAATCGATCGTATCATTTTGTCTGCACTAAGGGGGTATTGATCCCAAGTGGAGTCGTTAAATCTAAAGGTTACATCATCTGCTAGATTAGGATTTCGCATCAAAACATTAAGATCGGTTTTATAGGGGTTGCAATATAGATATCCTGAGCTTTTCCAACCCAAAATATGACGTGCACCCTCAGTTAATACCGTACGATAACCTGCTTCATAGAGCCACTCTCCAATCTCATCGGAATAGATCAGTTCTGTATTACAAAAAACAGTGGGTTTAACTCCGAATGTAGATTCGAGTATCTCTTCTTGAAGTCTAATTTGTTCCAGGAAACTGCTTTTATTGTTGAGGGAAGCCAAACTGTGGGTCAAAGTACTTCCAGTAATTTCTACATTCCCGGTAGCAATCAATTGTTTAAAACTTTCCAGTGCTTCAGGATAATACTCTTTGAGAAGCATAATGGTAGATCCTGAGATACTCATACTCAAATAAAGTGAATCAGGATATTTTTTAATCAGTTCCATCAATAGCTGGTTTGTAGGTAAAAAGCTACGGTCAGCTAATCGATGAATTAAATATCTGTTCTGATAATCATCAAAATAGTTATGATTTTGATTTATATCAAAAAAACGATAAGTACGCAGCAAATGGGGTTGAACAACCTGAAAATGGATACAAATTTTACGCATAACATTTTGATTTAAGAGTTTAACAATTGATTATAGATCTTTTTTAACCTTGCCGCCACCTTTTCCCATTGTAAGTTATCCACATCTTCTTTTCCTTTTTCTCCCAAGAAAGTAGCTAAAGCCGGGTAATGTAGAATACCATAGATAGCATCTGCCATGGCATCTACATCCCAAAAATCAACTTTGATAGCATGGGTTAACACTTCAGAAACTCCCGATTGTTTGGAAATTACTACGGGAACATAAGCTCTCATGGCTTCTAAAGGAGAGATTCCAAAAGGTTCGGAGATAGAGGGCATTACATACACATCACTCATTCCAAACATTTCATCAATTTCAGCACCTCTTAGAAAACCTGTAAAGTGGAAACGATCGGAGATTCCTAATTCTGCAACACGTTCAATAGCATTGTGCATCAAGTCTCCGTCACCGGCCAATACAAAGCGAACATTAGGATCCCTGTCAAGTATTTTTTTAGCACTTTCAATAAAATACTCAGGACCCTTTTGGAAGGTAACTCTTCCCAAGAAGGTTACAATTTTTTCTTTTACATATTTTTTTCTAACCACCTCTTTTAAAACAGGTTCAACGGCATTATGCAGCGGGAACACCTTTTTAGGTTCGATGTGGTATTTGTTAATAACAATATCACGGGTCCAATTACTGACAGCGCAAACAGCGTCTGCTTCACTCATTCCGTAACGTTCCATTCCATATACAATGTCGTTGATATTGTGCTCTCCGGAACGGTCAAATTCAGTAGCATGAACATGCACTACCAGTGGTTTTCCTGATATTTTTCTTGCTGCAACCCCGGCTTTATAGGTTAGCCAGTCATGAGCATGAATAATGTCAAAGTCGTATTCAGAAGCAATCTGAGCGGCTACAAGTGCATAATTTTCAACTTCTTGCATTAAATTTTGAGTGTATTTCCCAGTGAATGAGAAAGTTCTTTTTCCCTCGGATGTTTGGGTTTCTATGGTCCCACTTCTCATTTGATCAACTAGTTGATAGTATTGATTGATTCCTACATAGGGGATTAATTTTGAGTTTACTTCAATGAAGGAGACATTTTGAAAAAGTGATGTGATATGGGATTGGGTAAAATCCACTGCAACAGCACTGGCATCAATAATTCGGGTATAGGTTTGATCTTCATCTTGTGATGCTTTAGGCATGACAAAAAGTACTTCTACATCATTTTTGGCCAAACCTTTAGTTAACCCGTAACATGCAGTTCCCAAACCACCTGAAATATGTGGGGGAAATTCCCAACCAAACATTAATACTTTCATCTCTTTAGTTTTTTCTATTCATATTTTTTACTATACTTTTTTGACCTCCTTCAAGGTTCCCTTCTCTTTTTCAATCAACCATTTTATTTGTAAAGCAGCTGCAACACTCCATGCTTGAGATATACATCCTTTAGGTTTAAACGGAGGATTTCCATCTGTAATTTCAGCAATGGTAGATACTCCATAATCTTTCATGAAAGCATCAAATTGATACAGGAGTTTTTCCAAAACCGGAATTGCATCTTTTTGATGTACTGCGACTAATCCTTCTGCATAAGGAGCTAATAACCACGGCCAATTGGTCCCCTGATGGTACGCTCTGTCCCGTTCTGCTTGGTTGCCTTCATAAAACCCTTTGTAATCGACATCCTGAGGACTCAACGTACGCAATCCCTTATCGGTTAATAATTCCTTCATAGCAACGTTCAAGACCAACTGTTTGATTTTTTCGCTAATAGGAGAGTAAGGGAGAGAGGTTACGATCACCATATTGGGTCGAATCTGGAAGTTTTTATAATCACCGTTCACATAATCTGCTAGGTATCCTTTTTCTTTAGACCAAAAGGTTTCTTTGAACACATTAGGAAATCCTTTAGCAATAGATTCCCATTCATGGACAAACTCACTCTCTTTTGCCAATTTTGCCAACTCCAAAGCAAATTGAATGGCATTGTACCACAATCCATTAATTTCAACCTGATAGCCGGTTCTAGGGGTAACAGGCACGCTATCCACCACGGCATCCATCCAGGTGAGTGCCACTCCATCGCTTCCGGCATAAATCAATCCGTTCTCCTCCATTCTTATGTTGTAGAGAGTCCCTTGTCTGTATGCGTTAAGGATTGATTTGATGATCATTCCATATTCTTTCCATACCTCTTTTTTCATTTTTGTATATTGAGCATACTGTTGCAATGCTCTGATAAACCATAAAGGCGCATCAACAGAGTTGTAGGCAGCATTTCCTGTTCCTCCAATATTGGGGAAAAGTCCATCCTGCATTTCATCTACAATACTGTCGATAATCTCCTTGAAAAGTTGCGGTTTATTAAGTGCTAATGTAAGACCAGGAAGAGCAATAAAGGTATCTCTTCCCCAACGGCCAAACCAGGGGTAGCCCGCGACGATATAAGTTTTCCCCCCTCTTTTTATAATAAATTGATCAGCAGCATTAATCAAACAGTTAATGAAGGAAGAACGTGTGGTTTTCTTCTTCATTTCCTCTTGGAACAGTGTCTGGATTTGAGTTGGATCCATAGCCGTAGTGCCGATAGATATGTAGAGTTCCTTCTGTTTGAGCTCCATTTGTAGTTTACCCGGCCTCATCAGATCCTCATGCCCATCATATCCCCTTTTAATCTCCTCTTCATATTCTACGTTGTTGTACCACGTAGGTTCATGACGGTATGTAACAGGTTCAGAGGATTGAATATAAACAGGGGTATATTGGTCATATAAACAGTATCTTACGCCATTTTTAACCCACTCAAAATTGGTATTAGCCTGATAGTTCTTAAAAGTTAATTGATGAATCTGACGGAAAGCTAAAAAAGGTTCAATTTGTAGAAATGCAGACTCAAACTGTTCGGGCACAGTATACTTTATCAAAACCCGATCTTGGTCGGAAACAAAAAGCAATTCTTTGTTAAAAGTGAAATTGCCCACTTTATATTGATAAGTGGGAAGAAGGTCGGCATTGAAGTTTTCCAGGTATTTATGTCCTTTAGGATGTAGAATTCCTCCTTTAAATTGTTGAACTCCAATATGAAACTCCATATCATTGATAATAAAAGTTTCATTCAAATTAGAAACTAATAGATGCCTTTCCCCATCAATATTGTCTTGAGGAACAATGAACAAACCATGATACTTTCGCGTATTGAGCCCTAAAATAGTGGTCGTTGCGAAGGAACCTGTTCTACTACATCTCAAAATCTCTCTTTTCTTTGAGAAATTGATATTTACTAACTGCTCTTTGTCAAATTCAATATATGCCATCTGTATTATTTATTAATAACAATATTTATTTTTCCAATGTGTATCCCTTTGGACCCGGTTTGATAGATTCGTGTACCATTAATCACTTCCGGTTCTTCTAAGTAGGTATGCGTATGACCTCCTATGATGAGATCTATCCCATCTACTGTTTCAGCCAGCATCGGATCGGAGATGAGGTTATCACCTACCGGAGTATAGCCCAAATGAGAAAGGCAGATAATGAGATCGCATTTTTCTTTCTTTTTGAGTAGTTCAACCATTTTTTTCCCGCTAGTGATGGGGTCTAAGAAAGTAACCTCTTTAAGTATTGAAGGTGAAACCAATCCGCTCAATGAAGCAGTTAATCCGAAAATACCGATTTTAACGTTGTTAACCCGGATTACTGTGTAGGGTTTTACGATCTTTCTTAGTTTTCTATTTTTAAACTTATAATTAGCACAAACAACCTTAAAACTTGCTTTTTTTAGCTGTTTAGCCAACTCGGCTGATCCATTGTCAAACTCATGATTCCCCAAAGTTACAACATCATACCCCATCATGTTCATCAATTCAATTTCTACTGCACCTTCAAAGAAATTGTAAAAAGGGGAGCCTTGAAAAAAATCACCCGCATCCAAAAGTAGCATGTGGGGTTCCTTTTGCCTTGTTTCCTGAATTAATTGAAAGCGTCGCAATACCCCTCCTACATTTCCATAGGTTTGTGTTTCAACAGGATCGATTTGACTGTGAGTATCATTGGTATGCATTACTACAATATGATTTTGAGCTATACATATTGTGTTAAATATGAGTAAGATAAGAAAAAATGAGTGAATTTGGACCCGTTTTCGCATTGCCAATCGATAATTTTTGCAAATATACAAAATTTTTATCGAGTTAATGGGGCTAAAATCGTTTTTTTTTAATAAATTCGCGGTTGATATATTATTTTGAATATGAAACAGTTCATCAATGCAGCTTGGGAAAATAGAGATCTTTTAAAAAAGCTTGATTATCAAGAAGTTGTAAAAGAAGTGATCGATCAATTAGACCAAGGTTTAATAAGGGTGGCTCTCTATTCAGCAGAACAATGGATTGTCAATGAGTGGATAAAAAAAGCGATTTTACTTTATTTTTCTATTCAATCTAATCAAAAGATATTATCCCCTCCTTTTGAGTATTTTGATAAAATTCCTTTGAAAAGTGGATTTGATAAACTGGGAGTTCGTGTGGTACCTCCGGCAACTGCCAGATATGGCTCTTATTTGGCACCTCAAGTGGTGCTGATGCCATCTTATGTCAATATTGGTGCTTATGTTGATTCCGGTACCATGGTGGATACATGGGCAACTGTGGGATCTTGTGCTCAAATTGGAAAAAATGTACACCTCAGTGGAGGTGTTGGGATTGGAGGTGTTTTAGAACCTTTACAAGCTACACCGGTCATTGTTGAAGACGATTGTTTCATAGGATCTCGCTGTATTGTTGTTGAAGGAGTACATGTAAAAAAGGGAGCGGTATTGGGGGCTAATGTAGTGTTGACAAAAAGCACGAAAGTGATTGATGTTACAGGGAAAGAACCTATAGAGTATAGTGGTTATATTCCTGAAAATAGTGTGGTGATTCCGGGTACTAGAATTAAGCCGTTCCCTGCCGGCGATTATCACGTTAATTGTGCTTTGATTATTGGAAAACGAAATGCGTCTACGGATAAAAAAACCTCACTCAATCAGGTGTTGAGAGAGTTTGAGATACAATTGTAAAATGTTAAAATAGAATTATTAATAAAACCGATTTTTAATGAATTGATTTGTAAGCCCTTTTGATATGAGAGTAGCATTGTTAGCATTTTTTAGCTTTGCAATAGTAACTGCCTTTTCTCAACAAAATATCAATATGCCCTCTGGAACTAATACCGCTACCCATACAACTTGCAATGCCAATTTTTATGATACTGGAGGAAATTCCGGGAATCATGGAGTAAATCAATTTTCATCCATCACTTTTATTCCGGCTTCACCGGGAGTGGCTGTAAGAATAGAGTTTTCGCTCTTTTCATTGGGCGTAGGAGGTACTCTTTTTATTTATGATGGAATGGATAACAATGCACCTCAAATAGCAGCCTATAATGATATGATCTCTCCCCTTGGACACCCAGTTGTTGCTTCTTCTCTTAACACTTCGGGTGCTCTCCATATTGTGTTTGTTTCGGGATCTCAAAATGGTACAGGATGGGCTGCTACTATTTCTTGTCATGCACCTTGTCAAAGTTATAATGTACAAATAGATCCGATAGTAACAACCAAACCGATTATCGAAGGGCTCTACATGAATGTTTGTAAAGACAGTTGTATCACTTTTGGTGCGGAAGCGGTTTTCTTGCAAAATCACATCAACTACGAACAAACACAGGAAAATACGCAGTTTATTTGGCGTTTTGGATATTCAATTATTGATACTCAACGTGTTGTAACAAAGTGTTTTACTCAGGTAAGAGGTTGGGATTACACTCTGTATGCGGTTGATACTATGGGCTGTTTCCCTAATACAATGTATAAGGGAAGAATCAGAGTGGCTGATAATCCAATTAAAGGAACACCTCCGGTTCCTGATGCTTGTTCCGGTAACTACATAGATGTTTATGTCGGGAATGATCCTTTGGCAACAATTCAAACAGGTGCTGTCGGCTCCACCGCAACAGGAACACTCTCTGAAGCACATACTGTTTTCCTCCCGGATGGCAATAACACTTGTTATAATTCCGATATTCTTTTCGATATTTTTAATCCGGGACAAATGTTGACAAATCTTAATCATCTGAAAGGGATCAGATTAAATATGGAGCACTCCTATTTGGGAGATATTTCTATCCGTTTGCAATGTCCTTCCGGACAATCCGTGATTTTGAAAGCACACAACGCCGGAAATCCCATGCCCATGGGGCCAATTAGTAACCCCTGTTCTGTTGGAGGAGGTGGAATCGATTTGGGTTGTGCACCCAATCCCCCCATTGGAAATCCAACCTATAATACGCCTGGGATTGGATGGGATTATGAGTTTAGACCCGGCTATACTACTTGTTTTGGATCAGGTGGTCCTACCGTAGGATACCATCATGTTGATCAGGTTGGTCAAACCTGGACAGGTCCGGCATTGAGACCCAGTGTATCCAATATGCATACGAATGTGCCGACATCTCCGGAATATTATGGAATTTATGAGTCGATAGGAAATCTTTTGAACTGTCCGCTGAATGGGAATTGGAGAATTACTATTTGCGATCATATCCCTTATGATAATGGTTATATCTTTAGTTGGTCTCTCTCTTTGGATTCTTCAATAGTACCCGGTGGCTGGCAATATAATGTGGATATTGATACTGTGATTTGGGGAGGAACTCATGTGATTCCCACTTCTAAAACTTCAGCTCAAATTTTATTGGGAGAGGCTGGAGACAATGTTTATACCGTAACAATTATTGATGAGTATGGATGTGAATACGATACAAGTTTTCATATCTTAGTTATCCAATCTCCGGAACCCAATATCAATGGGGGATTGGATACAGCGAAATTGTGCGAAGGGCAAATTATTATTTTAAATGCCGAATACGAAGATCCTGATGCAACATATTGGTGGAATACCGGTGCGACCACGGATGAAATTATGGCTTTGGTCGAGGGATGGTATTTTATTGAAATTACAGCTACAGCCGAAGGATCAGACCTCATTTGTGTTGGGAAAGACTCAATATATGTTTCCATTGACGACCATCCCTGGCCCGATTTTTTAACGGATCCTACAGAAGGTTGTGCTCCAATGGAGGTGTTATTGACCAATGAAACTGCTACTAATACTCATTTAAATAATATTTATGAGTGGAGAATTTATAATCTAGAGGGGCAGGAGGTGTATCGCTCTAATCAAGTAAATCCCAAGTTTTTTATTGAGATCCCCGATATATATCATGTACAACTTATTGTTACAACTCCTAATGGATGTGCTGACTCGATTATGAAGTGGAGTTACCTAAAGGCATATCCTCAACCTATTGCGGAGTTTTCTTATACTCCTGAGATTTCGTTGTTGAGTGAATCAGGGGGGGAAGTGACCTTTACTAACTATTGCGATTCGGTTCTTTTTGCAAATGATCCTAACACTGATTGGTATTGGGATTTTGGTGATGGAACAATCGATTCGCTCAACTGGAATCCCACACATGTGTACACTACTTGGGGAGATTATGATGTTGTTTTTTATATCACTACGGGGTATGGTTGCTCCAGTTCCATAGCCCATACGGTTGTTATAGAGCAAGATCTGGAGTTTCCTAACGTAATAACACCGAATGGAGACGGATTGAATGATGTTTTTGCTATCAAAAATCTTAATACGGCGTTTGACCCCGAAGATCCGGACCGTTATCGTGAAAATGTCCTGCAAATCTTTGATCGCTGGGGAAGAAAAGTATATGAAGCGTACAATTATGACACCTACATGAAGGATGATGAGTTAGTTGTGGGGACTCAATTTTTTGATGCAGCAGACCTTCAAGATGGACAATACTATTTTTCCTTTTATTATAAGGGAAAAGTGAAGGTGGTTGAGTATAGTGGTTCCTTGCTCATTGTACGAGATAATTAGTAAGATTTTTCCTTTTTTTTTGATTGTTTCTAAATCATTTTAAGGGAGTATTTGTTCGAATAAAACTCTTAAAAAATATTAAGAAATATTAAGAAATGTAAATGTATTAGAAAAAAGATATATCTTCGCGCATTAAAATATAAGTTTCCGTTATTAATTAAAAAATATCGTTACGTTAATTATTAAAAAATATTAAAAATAATCATTAATCCTATAATAAACAATAAATTATAAGTTATGAGTAAAAAAATCTTATTTATTTTTTCCATGTTTATGATCTTTTCATATAGTATTGTGCATGGACAAAATCACGCACTGAGCTTCTCGGGTTCCGGTACTTACGCTCAGATTCCGCACGATCCTTCTCTAAATATTACTACTGCAGTAACGCTGGAAGCATGGATCTATCCTACAGCCTGGAAATCTCAAGTGTATGAAGGATGTATCATTAACAAGGAATCTACTTCCGGTGGTTCCGGTTATATGTTGCGTTGTGGTGCTAATGGAACCCTCAACTTCAACTTAGGTACTCCCGTTGGTTGGAAAGAGATAAATTCAGTTCCCGGGGCTCTACAGTTGAATACTTGGCAACATGTAGCAGGGGTATTTAATGGTAGTACATTGAAAATTTATATTAATGGACAACTTCAATCCAATACTCTCACATATACAGGAGTTATTGGAACCAATTCAACCCCTATCGAAATTGGGCGTTGTTATAGTTATACCTCACGTTATTTTCAAGGGAGAATTGATGAAGTAAGAATTTGGAATGTAGCAGTTTCTGAAACTGATATTGCAGCTTATTATAATCAGTCTGTTGATGTCTCTCATCCTAATTTCGCAAATTTAGTTTGTTATTATGAGATGGATGATATCAATACCGATACTGATGGTGACGGATACAAAGATTTAGTTCCTACAGTTGGCATTGCCGGTGAAGTGTTTGGCACTGATTATGCTCCTACATGTAACACATTATTTACAAGTTCAGCTCCGGCTGGAAATGTTGAGCTTTTTACTTATCAATCTACTGCTCACACTACTGCTGGTGGAACCAATCAACATGTACTAAAAATTAAAGTATCTACTTTCGAAGAAGTACAACTTTCTCAAATGGTTTTTCAAACTAATGGTACAACTTCAGTAAGTGACATTTCAAATGCTAAGGTTTATTATACGGGAACTTCGGCATCCTTTTCGCCAACAAATCAGTTTGGATCTACTATTGCAACACCTCCGGGAGCCAATACCAATATGACCTTTACCGGTCAACAAACAATTCCTTGTGGAACTTCATACTTATGGCTCACCTATGATATCAATGCCAATGCTACATTAGGCAATTTGGTGGATGGAGCTTTTATTAGTGCTACTATTGATGGTGTACCTTATGCTCCGGATGTATCAGAACCAATCGGCTCCAGAACAATTTCTGAGTCTTGTACGCATACATTGAAACTTAGTTCATATATGACAACAGGGTGGAGTGGTGGAACAGCAAAAGTTTTGGTAGACGGGAATGAGGTTCTTACAGATGTAGGTTCTACTTTTACAAGCGGAACCGGTCCTGTGTCTGTTGAGTTCTCGGCATCAACAGGCAACCAAATTACTGTTATTAGAACCCAGGATGGTAGCTCTCCATCATCAATGCTTGTCTCTATATTGGATGTTAACGGTACGGTGATCCTACCGCAAACTAATGTAACACCTACAGGCGTTAGTGCAGTAGCATATTGCGGTGGAATTGTTTATACTGAACCGGCTACAGACATTACTGCATACTCTGTACAATTGAACGGTTCTTATGAAAATTGTACTCCATGGGAAAGTGGGTTTAGATACAAGAAAACCAATCAAACAACCTGGAACTACGTTCAAGTATATAGTACCCCTATGAGCTATGATCTTCAGGGAATTGATCCATCATCTTCATATCATTATCAAGCCTATGCTATTGTTGATATTGATACATTGCTTGGAGGATTAGTAAGTTTTCAAACTCCATGTATTCCTACTTCTGTACCTTTTGAAGAGAACTTTAACTCAACTTCACTTCCAATCTGTTGGACTAATAGTTCTTCTAATTCTTTTGATTTCGTGACATACGGGAGCAATCCCTCAACAACCCCTTTTGAAGGTTCAGGTATGGCACGCTTTGCAGGCTATTCATACGGTTCAGGTGCTGTAGGATATCTTGCAACTCCTGAATTTGATAATCTGTCGGAGGGCATGGAGGTGAAATTTTGGTTTTATAGACAAGACTATAACAACGGTTATACGAATGGAGCACTCAGGGTTTATGCCAATAATGCCAATAACAATGTGGGTGCAACATTGTTGACTACGGTTCAACGGGTTTATTCTCAAGCCCCTGCAGAAGAAGGTCCGGGTTGGTATCAATATACTGCAATAATTCCGGTAGGCTATTTTACCCATATCATTTTTGAAGGTACTTCAGATTGGTATGGGAATATGTTTTTAGACGCTGTTTCTATTGACTATCCTTCTACTTGTCCTGCCCCACCATATAGCTCGCTTGCTGTGGTTACTACTGATCAATATTCTGCAACTGTTACATGGGAAAGAGGAGGTCAAGAGTCAGTATGGGAAGTAGCATACAAGGAGGCTGATGACAATGATGCCGATTGGACATACGAATCAGCTTATGATACAATACATACACTATATAACTTGGAACCCGCTACCTCTTATCTGGTAAAAGTGCGTGCAGTTTGTAGTGCAGGGGATGAAAGTTCCTGGACTGTAACCCGCCAATTTGTTACAGGTTGTGAACCATTTGAAACTTTACCCCTTGTTGAGAACTTTGCAAATACCGAAGTTAATGATATTCCACTTTGCTTTAGTAAGCTAACGACAGGTCCTGCTTACGTTAAAACAGTAACATTCTCAAATAAAAAGATGATTCAACTATCTTCTGAGGGTGTGGAAAACTATTCCTTCTTTATTTTACCTGCAACTATTGAACCGGTAAATAACTTGAGAATTAAATTCAAATATTTTGGAGGTGCAAATCACTTATTCAAAATAGGTTATATCTCTGATATAACAGATACGGCATCATTTGTAGAGATCCATAATGTTCTCTTAAGTAATAGTGGCGCTTGGCATAGTTACGATATTATGAGTAATGAAACATTGTCTGGTAGCGAAAGAGTAGCAATCCAAATTCAAATGCCTGCCCAACACTATGCTCTTTTAGACAGTATTACCATGATGGTACAACCATCTTGTCCGGAACCTTCAGGATTGACTATGGTGGGTGTTGATATCAATGAAATAGAACTTAATTGGATTGGAAATGCTCCTTCTTATAATGTTGAATATAAGGAGGTTTCGGAAACAAGTTGGAATGTGATCAACTATGTGAATCAACCATACACTGTTTCCGGGTTAACACAAAATACAACCTATAAGTTTAGAGTTCAAGCAGTTTGTAATGATGGAAGTGTAAGTCCATATACTCCGGAGTTAACTGCCAGTACATTATGCGATGTGATTACACAATTGCCTTATGTTGAGGACTTTGAAACCACACCTATTGGGGCTATTCCTACATGTTATGATAAAATTATCTCTACTTATACTCACTGTCATGTTATCGATTATGAAACAGAAGCTCCTGGTGTCGGTAAAGTTTTGGAAATGGCATTTGATTATGGATCAAGTGGAGATTGCTTTATCATTCTTCCTAAGATTGATGAGCCGATCAATACTTTAAGAGTTGGATTTAAATACTTGGGTGGTAGTGATAATCATAAATTTGGATATATCATTGATCCTACGAATCCTGCTTCATTTGTTGAGGTTGCCAGTGTTAATATTCCTGCCAATGTGGGTTGGTTTTTTGTGAATTTGATGACTGATAATCCATTAACGGGAAGTGAAAGAATTGCAATTAAATATAATGCAAATGCTTCTTGGCATAATAATAGATATGATAGCTTGACCGTGGATTATTTACCAACATGTATGTCTCCATTTAACTTGACTGCAACTGAGATAGATGCTTATACTTATGAGTTGAATTGGAGTGCCCCAACAGTGGGAAGTGCAATTGATTATAATTTGGAGTATAAAGCTTCTACTGATGCATCGTGGACTACTATCTATAACGTGACTCCCCCTTATACTTTGGGTCAGTTAACCCCGATTACAACTTATCAATTTAAAGTTCAAACTAATTGTAGTGCTGGAGAGACTAGTGACTTTTCTATGGCTACCTCATTTACTACTCCATGTGCTCCTCTAACTCCCCCTACAGTGGTTGAATCATTTAATAGCATGCCACCCAACGTTTGTTGGGCAAGAAAAAGAGGTCCCCTTCCTGCAACAGGAAATGCTGTTTTGTCAGATATGGCCGGTGGATGGAATATTCGTACTACTTTATCAGGGAATACAGCTGCCGTGAATTACTATTCCACTAGTGTGGACTATTGGTTAATTACGCCAACCTACGACTTAGGAAATGGTTCACAAACTTATCAAATTGATTTCGAATTGGCAGCTACAGCATACTACAATGCTAATCCGGGTAATTTGGATCAAAATAGTTCTGCCCGTTTTGTAGTGTTGATATCAACAGATAATGGTCTGACCTGGAACTCTGACGGAATCTTAAGAGAATGGAATAATAGTGGTACCGGAATAGGTTTTAATTCAATCAATAATACATTGCAAACTCAATCGATTGCGTTAATTGATCCTAATACCCAAATGCCTTATACAGGCCTGGTGAAATTTGCTTTCTTTGCATTCCAAAATGTAGCAGGAACAGATAATGATCTGCATATTGATAATTTCCAAGTCGTGAATTACAGCCCTTGTATGCGTCCTTCTTCTTTAATGGCATCAGCTATTACAGAATCCTCTTTGAACCTTTCCTGGGTTGAAAACGGAACATCTGCTTCATGGAATATTGAGTATGGTCCTGCAGGATTTACCCCTGGTGCAGGATATGTTGAAACAGCAACAACAAATCCATATACTTTACAAGGATTAACTCCTAATACTACTTATGATATCTATGTTCAATCAGATTGTGGCGGTACCTACAGCGAGTACAGCAATCCAATTACAGTTGCTACCTATCCAACTCCTGTTCAATTACCATATTCTAACGATTTTGAAAATCCTCTAACCCATGGTGATTTTGCTTTTAAAAATGGAACTCAAATTAATAAATGGTATATTGGTAATGCAACAAATAACCCGAATGTAAACAATACACCCGGAGGTGAAAATGCTTTGTATATCTCTAATGATGGTGGTGCTACCTGGGTATATACCCCCGGAAGTGGTAATAACGCTTCCAGGGTGTACGCTTACATAGATATAGAAGTACCCGTTGGAACTACTGAGATTAAACTTGACTTTGACTGGAAAGCCAATGGTTATGAATATAATTACGATTTCTTACGTGTTTATATGGCTCCTCGTAATATTCCATTCACTGCCGGACAAAATCCACCGACAGTAAATGGTGTTAACTATGATGCAGCAGCACAAATAGGTAACTATACCGGTGGAACAGGTGAACATTGGTTAAGCAGACAAACTACTTGGCAACATAAACAGTTCTTAATTAAATCTGATCAGTTTACCGACCTTGGAGGCAACACCTGGAGACTCTATTTCCACTGGCGAAATGACCGTTCAACTGCTGACCAACCCCCTGCAGTAGTGGATAATATTGCTATCGAAGTAGTGAACTGTACTACTCCTAGTCAATTAACTTCTTCTAATGTTACTTCAAGTAGTGTTGACTTGGCATGGACAGAAAATGGAACTGCTACACAATGGGTGATTGAGTATAAAAAAGCAGTTGAAACAACTTGGCAAACAGTCAATGTTTCTCAAAATCCATACACAATAACTAATCTGGATCCCGCTACTTCTTATAAATTTAGAGTGATGTCAGATTGTATCGGTGAACAAAGTGCTTACTCGAACGAAATTACAGTGCTGACAGCTTGTGCACCGATAACTATTATCCCATGGGATGAAGGTTTTGAATCATTAACAGCCCCTGCTACATTACCGGCATGTTGGGCTGCCACTAACTTTACTTCAAAAACCAATACTCAAATAACAAATTATAACTCCTATAACAGAAATGCCAGAAATGGTAGTGCCGCTGCATACTTTTCATGGGGATGTAACGACCGCTTCTTTACTCCGGGATTTGAACTGGAAGCCGGAGTTAGCTACGATTTCTCTTTCTGGTATATAACCGATGGAATCTCCGGATGGCAAACCTTGGAAACGGCAGTTTGTTCAGGACAGGATGCTACTAATCAGCTTCAGGTATTAAATACAATTACTACTCCCAATAATACCGTTTATCAAAAAGTACAGACAACATTTGTGCCAACTACTACTGATACCTATTATTTCTCAATTTATTGTCAGGCGAATACCAACCCATGGTATCTGACAATGGATGACTTCAGTTTGGAGTACACTCCAAGTTGTCCTTCGCCAAATAATGTACAAGTGAGTAATATCACTTCCTCTTCAGCAAACGTATCCTGGAGTGGAGCCGCTAATGCAATTTCTTTTGATATTGAATATGGAGAAGTCGGATTTACCCAAGGTACCGGAACTTTAATTCCTTCAGTAACCAATCCATATATCCTTACCAACTTGGATGATGTAACCACTTATGATGTTTACGTTAGAGCTAATTGTGGTCCTGGAGATCAAAGTGCGTGGTCTGAAAAGGTAACTTTCTCTACAAATCAAATTCCTGTGAATGTACCATTCCTTTTCGATTTTGAGACAACTTCGGATTTCCAATTTGCCAATAATGCAACCGGTAATGCTTGGGTTATCGGAAATGCTACCGAAGTGAACAACACTCCTTTGGGTGCTTATGGATTGTATATTTCCAATGATGGCGGACAAACCAATAGCTATAGTTCACCTTTTAGCATCGTATGGGCTTACAGGGATGTATATTTCACGCCATCAACTAGCGATTATACCCTAACTTATGACTGGAAATGTCGCGGAGAAGTGGGTTATGACTATTTGGCTCTCTATATAGGTGACCTTCAAACACCAACTGCTAGCGCAACGGGTTCGAATGTTATTCCTTCCAATGCAATTCAATTGGGAGGTAACCTAACACAAACACAAACATCAGCTTCCTGGATTACAGAAACACATCAATTGAGTGCTGTTACTTATTCCGGTGAAACTAAGAGAGTTTACTTCATGTGGAGAAGTGATGGTAGTATTCACAATAATCCGCCTGCAGCAGTGGATAATTTTGCTATTTCTATGGGAGCAGTTCCACCTTGCGATACTCCTACAAATCTGCAAGTAACTAATATTACTGCACAGTCTGCCATAGCTACATGGACTCCTGGCGGTTCTGAAACTTCATGGCAAGTGGATTACAAACTGGTATCTGCTACTAACTGGACAACCGCTACCACAACAACAACTTCATATACGATGAACGGATTACAAAGCAATTCAAACTATCATGTGCGTGTCAAAGCAATTTGTACAGATAGTGAGAGTGATTTTACAGACCCGGTTTCATTTATAACCGAAGGAGGAGAAATAACTTATACCATTACAGCTACTGCCGGACCAAACGGAACAATTACTCCTTCAGGTGCGGTAACAGTGGTAGCCGGTGCTTCTCAAACCTTTACTTTTGAACCTGCTTCAGGCTACCAGATCGGAACTATAATAGTGGATAACCAACCACAACCTATTACTGATACCTATACCTTTACTGACGTTCAAGATAATCATACAATTCATGTGGACTTCACCGTGGGTATTGATGAAAATGAGTTGACCCAAGCAGTTCAACTATTCCCTAATCCTACTTCGGCAACAATAGAATTGAGGTTTGATAATGATCTCTTTATGATGTCTGAATGTAATATTTATGACATGTACGGCAAATTGATGCATCAAACTGTCATTCAAGATGAAGCGATGACTTTAGATGTAACTAATTATGCTGCAGGTGTTTACTTTGTAAATATCGAAACGCCTCAAGGTGTAATAACCAAAAAGTTTGTGAAACAATAAGTGTAAATAACACACTTCATATTTTTGAAAGAGCTACTCTTACACGGGTGGCTCTTTTTTTCAATAAATTGCAGAAAAAGATAAATAATTGACACGAAAACCACTATCTTTGCACTTTTAAGTTTATTAATTTCTACTTTTATAAAATAAAAAAATAAGGGGGGGGACGGAAGGGTATACCACTGCCCAAAATCATACCAACCGGATACTACTAAACCTTAAAGCCAAATCGTGTATCAGAAACCCAAAATCAAACCCAAATGATTACAGTCTCCCACGATCAGTTTCAAACTGAAGAATGTAAAAAGATTGCCACAGGAAAGGTTATATTTAATTTGCATTTTTTTACAAAAAAATGTACTTTTGCAAGTTTAAAAAAAGTACTACATGAATAATAATAATTTTACTAATTTTTTAGAAAATCTGAGAAGTAGCCAATGGCTCTATTCCATCGTTATCGTGCTCTGTTTTATGCCGTTTATTTCACCGGCAATAGCGTTATTTATCGGTTTGGTATTTTCTTTCATCGGGATTAAGCACGATAGCTTACACAAATATACGTCGAAGACGCTGCAAGTTTCCATTGTTTTAATGGGATTTGGTATGAGTCTTAGCGATGTGATACAATCATCCAAAGCGGGTTTTATTGAAACTATTATTTCTGTTACTGTTGTAATGTTTTTGGGTATTGCATTGGGAAAATTGCTGAAAGTGGAGAAAAATACATCATTGCTTATTGCTACCGGTACTGCCATTTGCGGTGGAAGTGCTATTGCTGCCGTTGCACCCATTATTAACAGCAAGAACTATCAAACATCATTTGCTCTAATTGTGGTGTTTGTATTGAATGCAATTGCACTTTTTATTTTTCCGCCTATTGGGCACAAATTGGGACTCAGTCAGGAAGCCTTTGGAAACTGGGCAGCCATTGCCATCCACGATACCAGCTCGGTAGTGGGTGCAGGAGCTATTTATGGAGAAAAAGCACTGCAAGTTGCTACTACGGTAAAACTGATCCGTGCCTTGTGGATTATCCCATTGGCATTGGTTATCGCTTTTGTGAACAAAACAGAAGATAAAAAATCGATTAAAATTCCCTGGTTTATCTTTATTTTTGTGTTAGCCATTATTTTTGCCAATATTTTTCCATCCATGCAAGAAAGTTATGCTCATTTTAGTTGGTTGGGCAGACGCGGTATGGTAGTAGCATTATTCCTCATTGGCTCCAATATAACTGTTGCAGAAATCAGAAAATCAGGTCCTCGTAGCTTTGTTCTCGGTGTCTCATTGTGGATTATCATTTCTGTAGGTTCACTTCTTTTCCTTAACCTTGCAGGGTTCTAAAATAAATAATTTTAATTAATATTTAATTAAAAAGTGTAAAAAATTATGAGACTATTCTTTCCGTTTATTTTCTTATTATTCTTTGTGCAATGTAAACAACAAGAGAACACAACTCAAGAGCAAAACAATACAATTCGGGTTGCTGTTTTCGATGGGCATGGCGGAGCGCAAACCTGTATCTGGGAAACAGTAGCAGCTTTGAAGTTAGATCCGGAAATGAACGTTCGTACCATTACCACTGCCGATATTGCCAATAATGTTCTCGATTCAATCGATGCCATTGTGATTCCCGGAGGCGGAGGTAGTCGTCAGTTTTTGAATTTGAGCGCATTGAACCGGCAGCGAATCAAAGATTTTGTTGCAGCCGGTGGGGGAGCTGTGGGGATATGTGCAGGAGCCTATCTCTTTTCCAATACTCCCGATTATGCTTGTATGCAACTCAATGGAGCTCAGGCAATAGACATTGAACATGATAATCGTGGACACGGTATATCCAAATTCACGCTCACAGAAGAAGGCAAAAAGATATTCCCTGAGCTTGCAAATCGCGATACTTTGTATGTGATGTACTACGAAGGTCCCGTTTTTGTAAAAAATAAAAGTGATACCATCTCATATAAAACTTTGGCTATTATGGAGAGTGATGTCCACGAAGAAGGTAATGCTCCCAAAAATATGACCAACAACAAACCTTTTTTTATAACCAATTACTACGGTAAAGGTCGGGTTTTTAGTTCCATCGCACATCCTGAAGCAACTCCGGGTATGATCTGGATGATTCCTCGTATGGTGCGCTGGACATTAAATCTACCACTCAAAGAATACAAGTCTGAGGTAGTTAATCCCGACATATTCAACCGCGAAATCTTAATGAGTGTCAGCGACTTAAAGCAAGAATCAGCCTATTATCAGACATTTTTGTATGGCTCACCGGAAGAAAAAATCGTAGCGCTGGATTGGTTGCAATCAAAACACTCGTGGTCTGCAAAACGATGGGTACAGGGCTTATTGTTCGATGCCGACCCCCAAGTGCGTGTCCGTGCTGCCCAATATATTGCCGATACGCACTATTTACACTATCTACCGGACTTAAAAGCCGCTTACAATTCAGAAAAAGATCCTCAAACAAAAGAGCAACTCAAAGAACAACTGGATAAACTGGAAAATATCGGAACCACTCTTTTAAACGAAACTGTACAAGAAAAATAGTACATTTGCAGTTGTAAAATCAAGCGATGAATGATGACGATTCGTGAAAATGATATGGAAAGAATAAACGAAATATTGATTTATCAGTCCGATGACGGCAATGTTAAAGTAGATGTACTACTTACTGATGATACAGTATGGCTTACACAAGAGCAGATGGGAATACTCTTTGGAAAGGAGAGGAGTGTGATAACCAAGCATATTGGAAATATCTTTAAAGAGCGTGAGTTAGAAGAAAAAAGCAATGTGCAAATTTTGCACATTAGTGGTTCTGATCGACCTGTTAAATTCTACAATCTGGATGTCATCATTTCGGTCGGCTATCGAGTAAAGTCGCTACAGGGTACACAATTTCGCATTTGGGCTACGCAACGACTTCGTGACTATATTGTTAAGGGTTTTGTCTTGAATGACGAACGTTTTAAGTCGGGTTCTTCAATGAACTATTTTAAAGAACTTCTTGAAAGAATCCGTGAGATACGTTTGTCAGAACGTGTTTTTTATCAGCAGATTAAAGATATTTATGCCACCAGTATTGACTATAATCCATCGGATGAAATCACTATTGCATTTTACAAAGAGGTGCAAAACAAGCTTCTTTGGGCTGTGAGTGGAAAAACAGCTGCTGAGTTGATTTATTTCCGTGCCAACGCATCACTTCCACAAATGGGGTTGACTTCAACATCAATTCCCAATAAAGTTAGAAAGAAAGATATTGAAATAGGAAAAAATTATCTAAATGAGGAAGAAATTAACTTGTTGAAGCTTATTGTAGAACAGTTTTTAGCATTTGCTGAAACTCAGGCTATGCAGCATATTCCTATGTATATGAAAGATTGGGTGGAACGTCTAAGAGAAGTTCTTTCGATGAACCGACAGAGTATTTTAGAGCATGCAGGTAGTATCTCTCATGATATAGCATTACAAAAGGCTAACGAAGAGTACGAAAAGTATAAAATAACACAAAAGCAGATAGAACGTCTTGAAAGTATCAAGGAGTTAGAACAGGATATAAAAAAACTAAAGAAACAGTAATACAATATGCTATTAATATTCGATATAGGTAATACAAACGTTAAGGTTGCCCTGTTTGAGTCAGATCAATTGTTGCACTATTGGCGTGTCAATACTGACCCAAATTGCAGCGGCGATCAATATTTTGATCAAATTAATGCACTGTTTAAAGATTACAACCTGGATGTTAAACAGATCAGTGATGTTGTTGTCAGTTCGGTAGTGCCTCAACTGATAGAAACTTTTGTGATTGTAACACAGCGTTTATTAAACAAAGAGCCGCTGGTTATAAGTCCGGAAATATACCACAAACTGCCGGTTACTATTCCTCCAACGGCTGTGAATGAAATAGGAACCGATTTGCTCTGTGATGCCGTGCAGGCATGGGAAACCTATCACCAACCTTGTGTTGTGGTGGATTTCGGAACAGCACTCTCTTTTGTAGCTGTAGGTGATAAAGCCAACATATTGGGTGTAGCCATTGCGCCCGGCATGGGTACAGCTATAAAATCGCTCTTTAGTAACACCGCGCAACTCCCTTCGGTGCCGCTGGAAATACCATCCTCAAGTTTGGGTATTGATACTATCATGGCGATTCAAAGTGGTATCATATTTGGCTATAAAGGATTAGTCGAAGGGGTCATTAATCAGTTGAAAGCAGATATGCAAAAACAGGAAAATATCAAACCCGAAACGATCATCACCATAGCCACAGGCGGTTTGAGTGGTGTATTAGAACCCATAACAACCATATTCGATCATTTCGATAAATCACACACCCTCAACGGATTATACACTATTGCAAAATATGCATTAAAATAGTAGTAAAGTGACTTGGCTACAAATTGTAGTCAACTGAGAATGTGGTCTGCTAAATCATTTTTTTAATATTGAACTTTTTGTTAATAAAAGAACAAAAACAGTTGCTTGTTTACAAGAAAAGTAGTAAATTTGCACTTGTAAAAAGAAGAGTAAAATCTTTAAAGTAACAGATAAAACAAAACCATGAGCAGCACCAAAATATCCATCCGTTTTTTTGATGACCGTGAGGTACGTGCTGTTTGGGATGAAGAAAATGCTAAGTGGTGGTTTTCTGTGCTGGATATTGTGGCAGTGTTAACCGATCAGGATGATTACGATAAGACAAGAAATTATTGGAAGTATCTAAAATCAAAATTAAAAAAAGAAAAAAATGAGTTGGTTAGTACCACTAACCAACTGAAGTTGGTTGCAAAAGATGGTAAGCGTTACTTAACCGATACACTTGATTATGAAGGGATTATTGCATTGGGAAAGCAATTTCCTTCCACCAAAGCTAACCGATTTATAGAATGGTTTACTTATAGTGATGAAACTATTGATGGGAAAAGTAAAACCAAAGCTTATGCCTTATTTGAAAGTTCATTAATTGACAGCATTGAAGTCGGCACTACAAAAGGATTACAGCAAATTCACGCTTATCTGTTTGGAGGACTTTATGATTTTGCCGGACAAATCCGAAAGAAAAATATATCAAAAGGTGGATTTCAGTTTGCTGCAGCTCAGTTTTTAGATAATTCGTTGCGACAAATTGAACAAATGCCTCAAACTAATTTCGATGAAATTGTAGAAAAATATGTCGAAATGAATATCGCTCATCCGTTTATGGAGGGCAATGGCAGAAGTACTCGTATCTGGCTGGATATGATGTTGAAACAGAGTCTGAAATGTTGTGTGGACTGGAGTAAAATAGATAAGAATGACTATATGAGGGCTATGGAGAAAAGTGCTACTAACAGTGAAACATTGAATGCTTTGCTGAAAAATGCTCTTACAGACCAAATCAACAGTCGCGAAATGTACATGAAAGGTATCGATTATTCCTACTATTATGAAGAGAACTAATTACATAAACTAACAGTATAACTATGACAAACCAGGTACAACTTTTTGAAGAGAAAAAAATTCGTTCACATTGGGATGAAGAAACGGAAGAATGGTATTTTTCTGTAGTTGATGCAGTTGAAATCCTCACAGATAGTGTTAACCCTACTGATTATCTAAAAAAACTACGAAAACGTGATACTTTGCTCGGAGATTACATAGGGACAAATTGTCCCCAGGTAGTTATGACAACTCAAACAGGTAAGCGGAGAAAAACATTGGCGGCCAATACAACTCAACTTTTTCGTATAATTCAGTCTATCCCTTCACCTAAAGCAGAACCGTTTAAACTATGGTTGGCAGAAGTCGCTAAACAGCGTATTGACCAAGTACAAGACCCTGAACTCTCGATAGAGCAGGCTATGACCGACTATAAACGTTTGGGATATTCGGATAGCTGGATTAATCAACGCTTGAAAAGCATTGAAATTCGTAAAGAATTGACCGATGAGTGGAAAAGATTGGGCTTGAAAGAAGGGGTACAATTTGCTGTACTGACTGATGTGATTTATAAAACTTGGGCGGGTAAAACAGCTAAAGAATATAAAAAGTTTAAAGGATTGAAAAAAGAAAATCTTCGAGACAATATGTCGAACAAGGAGTTAGTTCTAAATATGCTTGCAGAGTTATCGACAAAGGAGATTTCGGAAACTACCAATCCCGAAACATTTTTAGAACATCAAGATGTGGCAAAACGTGGAGGGAATATCGCAAAAGATGCTCGTTTGAAACTTGAAGCTGAAACAGGTAAAGAGGTGGTAACTCCGCTCAATGCAAAAAGTAAATTAGCTATTGACGAAACCAAAAATAATTCAAAATCAATTAAACCATAAAAACTAAACATTATGAACAAAAAATTATTAGATGCAGTTGCGAAATTACAACCGGAAATGAAAGAATGGATGGATTACATGCACCAAAATCCTGAATTGAATATGGATACCCCCAATACAGCGAAATATATCGCTGAAAGATTAAAATCTTGGGGTTACGACGTGGTAGAGGGTGTTGGCGGAACAGGTGTAGTAGCATCCCTAACCGTTGGCGATGGAAAGAAATCTATCGGGATGCGTGCCGATTTTGATGCGCTGCCCATTATCGAAGATAACGACTTACCTTACAAAAGCAAGGTAGAGGGTTGGTCACACTTGTGCGGGCACGATGCACACGCTGCCATGCTGCTAGGTGCAGGAAAATACTTGGCAGAAACCAAAAACTTCAACGGTACTGTTCGTTTGATTTTCCAACCCGGAGAAGAAACGATGGAAGGAGCACCCGCTATGGTTGCGGACGGACTTTTCGAGCGCTTCCCCGTTGATGCTGTGTACGGAATGCACAATATGCCCGGCTTGCCACTCGGTAAATTCCACTTCCGCGAAGGCGAAACCATGGCAGCTGTAGACAATTGGGAAATCGAGTTGACTGGTAAAGGTTCTCACGGTTCCATGCCCGAATTGAGTATTGACCCATTGGTGTGCGGTGCTTCCTTGGTGATGGCGCTACAAACTATCGTGAGCCGCAACGTGTCGCCATGGCAAAACTCCGTGGTGAATGTGGGTGCTTTCCAATCGGGAGTAGCGGGCAATGCCGTTCCACAGAAAGCGATTTTGCGCTTGAGTATCCGCAATATGGAGCCTGACCTTCGTATCATGGTGTTGGATAAAATCCGTAAGATCACCAAAGCGCAAGCTGAAGCGTTCAACTGCGGTTATGAAATCCGCGAAGGCGTAGCAGGTGCAGTGTTGATCAATACGCCTGAAAACACCCAATGGGCAATGAAGGTAGCGAGAGAAACCTTCGGCGAAGATCAAGTGGTGGAAAATATGCATCCCTACATGGGTAGTGAGGATTTCGCCTTCATGTTGAAAGAAAAAGCCGGTACTTACTGCATGATCGGGAATGGGGACACTTTCATGGTGCACCACCCCAAGTATGTTTTCAATCAAGATATGCTCAGCCGCGGGGCTACTTACTGGGTAGCTTTAACTGAAGATTACCTGCAATAAAAAATCAAAGGGGTGATGGATCTCCGTCCCCC
>JAKPTX010000012.1 GCA_029570835.1 Bacteroidota bacterium | reverse complement strand
CATTGTTTCGCCAATTCTAATTCCGCACATCTTAAACTATGAAATTGTACAATTTTTCGTTAAAAATTGCGATTATTAATATGAAGTGCTAAGAAATTATGCATTAAAAAAGAGTCAAAAAACGAAAATTTTGAAGAGATAATAATATGAAAAAAGTTAAGATTACGGTGAAGAGAATAGTAGTCCATAAGGATCTCAGCGATGAGTATGAGAATTCGATTGAGAATGCTTGCCATTTAGTAGAAGGGCAAGTGTTCGTTGCAAATGGTTGGCGAAAGCCGGAAACATTGTGTGACAGTGCTTGGGAGACAATGTCTCCATTTGTGATGACTTTGGCTCATGGTGGCGAGGATATTTATAATGGTTGGATGAAGAACAAAAAAACTGCAATGGTTTCTTGTAATGACGGATTTCGTCCTGTCAGTTTTTTACTAGAAACTTTGGATGAGGATGCAGATTAGGGTTGTTAAAAGGAAATAAACATAAAATATATAAGCATGTCACTGCAAGAAATACTTGAATACCGTCGTTCTGTCAGATATTTCGATGAAGCAAAGGAGTTGGATACTGAAAAGGTAAAGTACTGTATTGAATTGGCGACGCTTGCCCCCAATAGTTCCAATATGCAACTTTGGGAGTTTTACCATATTACTGACCCTGATATACTGAAAAAAATATCACATGCTTGTATGGACCAACAAGCAGCAAAAACAGCTAAACAAATCGTGGTTTTTGTAACTCGACAAGATTTGCATCGCAAACGATCAAAGGAGATATTGGAATTTGAAAAAGGGAATATTGCTCGTAATAGCCCACCGGAAAAACAAGGAAGGCGATGGAAAAATCGTCAAGTTTATTATAACCGACTGATCCCATTTATATACAGACGATTTTTTAGAATATTCGGATTGTTTAGGAAAATGATTGCAATATCTATCAGCCTTTTTCGTCCCATGATAACATCTCTTTCAGAAAGTGATATGCGTGTAGTTGTGCATAAAACCTGTGGTTTAGCAGCGCAGACTTTTATGATAGCCATGGCAGAAATAGGTTATGATACATGTCCATTGGAAGGGTTTGACAGTCGTAGAGTTAAAAAAATACTTAAACTGCCTCGTAGTACCGAAATTAATATGATTATTCCTTGTGGAATTAGAAAAGGAACACGTGGTATTTGGGGAGAACGGTATAGAGTACCGTTTGAGGAGGTGTATAAAAATATCTAATTATAACAAAATATAAATAACAATTTGCAGAAATGAACAAAGAAAAGTCAATTAAGGTAGGAATAAAAATTATATATTACATAACGTTAACTCTGAGTATGTTAGTTGGGTTTTGGCATTTTTTTGTACCACATCTTTTTAATTGGTATGACTATCTTCCTATGCAATATGAAAATCTTATTGTAGGAATTGATTATGTCAATTTATGTTTTTCATTGCTTCTATTTGGAAGTAGTTTAGTTTTAATTATACTGGCAAAAAGTGCGTTTAAATTAAATTTTGAAACGCTCGTTTTCTATACGTTTTTAACTGTGGTGTGGATTTTTAGAGCGTGCCTTTCGACGTTTATAGAACCATGGCCCTTAGAACCTGTTCCTGCAGCTGCCATTGGGCAATTGATTGGCTCAGTTGTTCAAGCACTATTGATGGTTTTTGTAACAACAATGCTTTGGAAGACAAGGACTAGAGTGAAATGTGAATGATAGAATAGTGTAGTGTATTTATGTGTATGTACTCAAAAGAGGTAATGTTGTAATCAAACTTGATCAAGAGAATAATTGTTAAACTTAATAACGGAGGAAAATGAAAAATAGTAAACGAATAATTTATGGAATTCTATTAACAGCAATAGTATTTCTATTGGCAACCTTGGCGGGTAGAAGTATTAAATTGAATACCTATTCTTTTATAACTCACACGGTTATGCTCATACTTTCCATAGCTTTGATATACGGTTTTAAAAAGTATGTGAATTATAAAATTGCACTGCCAAAGTTCAAAAAGACAGTAAAACCAATCCTATTTGGTTTTTTTACAGCGGTTATCGTCAATGCCCTTATTGTAGCGCTGACAAAAGGGTTAGGAGGGGAAATTGAGCACAATTTTGTATTTGATATGATGTCTCCACTACAGATTTTTCTTCTCATATTTATCTATGCCAGTGTGGCAGAAGAGGTTTTATTCCGCGGTTTTCTTCAAAATATCCTAAACCCATTGCAAGGAATAGGAATTAAAATATTTAAAAGGCATATTAGTGTACCGGTAATGATTAGCGCAGTTGCATTTAGCATAGTGCATTTGGTGTTAATAACTTCGGGTGCAAATGCTTTTTTCATTGTTAGAACCCTTGTTTTGACTTTTGTTCTCGGATTAATTGCTGGTTATTATCAAGAAAAATATGACAACAATGCTTATGCAATAATTGTTCACATGTCAGGAAATTTCCTGGGTGTAATAGCTGCATTATTAATGAATTTTTAACATCACCGTAATCATTCTTTGCATAAGAGTACCTAATTTCGCTTTATGGCTTGTTGCCAAGTTGTCCATCTTAAACAGTTCAATTATGAATAAAAATAAATATAACAATAAAGGGAAGAAGACACTTAGCCTGGTAGTTGTCTTTGGAGTTGTATTTGTACTGATTGGTTTGATTTTGCTCGCCTTCAATGTTGGTTGGTTAAATCCTGCATGTAAATCTATTGTTTTTTCCTGGCCTATGCTTTTAATTTTGCTAGCAGTTATAGGTTATGTAAAAAAACAAAGAATGTTACCCACAATTTTACTATTATCTGGCATTTTTTTTATTATACCCAGACTGGAAAATGTTTATCCTGGACTTTTAGGAGATGCCGGTAAAGACTTTACGTCCCACTTTTGGCCCTTTTTACTGATATTCATTGGTTTAATGTTTATTATTGAAGTTGCAATCAATAGAAAGAAGAGAGTTCCTTCTGTTAATTATGCTGTTGATATGCAGACTACTACAACTGAAGTAGAGGGGTGGATATCAAAAGATATCGTTTTTGGCGGCAGTTCTGAGAGTGTCTTTACTGAACCTGTATTTAGAGGTGGCGATATCAATGTTGTTTTTGGGGGTATAGTTATTGATTTACGTAAAACTACTTTGCCGGACACTGTCGTCTATTTTAATATAGATGTTGTTTTTGGAGGCATTACACTTTATATTCCTGATGATTGGTGCGTAGAATCTAATTTTGATTTCGTTTTTGCCGGTTATAATGATAAACGTTTGAATGCATCTATGGTAGATAGTGAGAGTAACAGCAAACTCATTTTACAAGGTTCTCTGGTTTTTTCCGGTTGTACTGTTCAGTAGTTTTTAGAATCAAGCACCTCCCAGGCTATAAACTAGTTCGATCTGCTAACCCATCCTTGATCGACCCAATATTGTAGGTCAGCACTTAGTTTTTGCCATAATTATTGCTATTTAATTTTTTCAATCAATCTGTTTATAATCGCTGCTGTTTTATTGAACATTTTTGTTCTGTGCCATTGATTACAAGACATTTCATTTTATAATCTCTTTTTGAATGTTATTTTATAATCTTATTTTTTTACCATTCGAGACATATAGTGTTTTTTAATATACTTTCCAATTACCCTTTAACCACTGCCAATGGCGATAACTCCACCTTGATTTCTACTAAATCTTCTTGATCCATCATAACTTGAACAATGTTTTTGTATGCAGAGGGTGCCTCATCCAAGTCTTTTTGACTTTTGATAGAGTGTACGATTCCTTTTTTGTCCAACTTTTTGATCTCATCCTCAAGACTTAAGCTGCGGATCGCTTCATTCCGTCCCATAATGCGTCCTGCACCATGTGAACAGCTGGAGAAACTTTCAGGATTGCCTAGCCCTTCCACAATATAGGATTTTGTACCTTGCGATCCGGGGATAATTCCCAGTTCACCCTTGTGTGCGGAGGTTGCACCTTTGCGATGTACGATTACATTTTTGTCAAAGTGATTTTCCCATTTGGCATAGTTGTGAGCGATGTTTATGATTTCTCCATAATCAATTTTTGGGAAGAATTCTGCAAGTACCTCTTGTACTCGTGTAAGCATCAATTTGCGATTGGCAAGTGCAAACTCGACGCAATATTTCATCTCGTTATAGTAACTGTGTGCCTCATCAGTGTTAAAAGGCAAAAAAGCAAGGTCAGCTTTGGGATTTACGGATGAGTACCACATAGCGTTCAATTTTTTTGCAATTTTGTTATAATGGTCTGCAACCTGTTTGCCAATATTTCTGCTTCCTGAGTGGATCATGATCCAAATCATTTTCTCTTTATCTTTTTGAATCTCAATAAAGTGATTTCCTCCTCCTAGTGTACCAAGCTGTTTTAAAGCAGATTTATACTCTTTCTTAACAACCGGCATATTTTCAATGTCGTAGTTTTGAGGCATCAGCTCTTCATCTTGATAGTTTTTGTGGTGGGTGAACCCTACAGGTATTTTTTTTCTTATCTCCTCGACAATTTTTCCCAGTTTTTTTTGAATGTTGGGTATAAACTTCAGGTCAGTTTTGACGGCACACATTCCACATCCAATATCCACTCCTACAGCATTAGGTACGATCACTCCATCAGCAGCTAATACACCCCCGATAGGCATTCCGTATCCTGAGTGTGCGTCGGGCATCAGACAAACATGTTTAAAGGCAAAGGGTAAATTAGCCAGATTTTGTGCCTGATACAGGGTGTTGTCATCAATATCATCGAGCCAAAGTTTGATGGGTATTCTCTCTGTATCTATAACTTTTTTCATATTATCAAATATTTGTTATGTTTAGTATGGTTCAAAAGGGAGTAATAGTTGTCGGTTAAATGAGGCTTCGGAATGGGTTTCTACAGCCGGATTACTAACAGAAAAACCGATCAATCGTACCCCCTTATTTTCCAAATTTACTGTTTCTAAAAGCTTTGTAGCCAATTCAATAAACTCTGAAGCCAATAGAAAACAAGTTTCGGCTGTTTGACTCCGGGTAACTTGCTTAAAATCGCCTCGTTTTACTTTTAGCGTAAATGTAAACCCTTGAAAATGAGCTTTCTTAATTCGACTTTCCAGTTCATCTGCCAAAGCATCAAAACGAGCGATAATCTGCTCTTTTCCTATTAAATCTTCCCCAAATGTTCGCTCACATCCAACAGACAAACGTTCTCTATACGGTTCCACTTCCCGGTGATCATTGCCTTGTGCAAATTCATAAAAAAGTTTTCCCACTTTTCCGAATCTTTGAATCAAAAAAGTTTCCGATTGTGCCCGCAATTCTTTTCCGGTGTGAATTCCCAACTCGTGCATTCGTTTTGCTGTAACCCGTCCCACACCCCAGAAGGATTCTATAGGTAAATTTTCAATTACCCGGATTGCCTTTATGGGGTGGATAACGGTCAATCCGTCCGGCTTTTGCATGTCGGAGGCTATTTTAGCCAAAAATTTGTTGTATGAAACTCCGGCAGAGGCAGTCAGCTTGAGTTCTGATTTGATTTTTTGTTTGATCTCTTTGGCAATATCTTGTGCCAGTGGAATACCGGGCTTGTTTTCAGTAACATCCAGAAAAGCTTCATCGAGAGATAGAGGTTCTATTAAGTCGGTATATTCACTAAAAATATCACGGATCTCCCTGGATACTGATCTGTAAACATCAAAGCGGAGTGGTGCAAAAATTAATTGCGGACAAAGTTGCATGGCTCTTTTTGACGGCATTGCGGAGTGTATTCCAAACTTACGCGCTTCATAGCTGGCTGCTGCAATGACCCCACGAGGGTGTGAACTGCCGACCACGAGCGGCTTTCCACGCCAATCGGGATGGTCTCGTTGCTCTACAGATGCATAAAAAGCATCCATATCCACGTGGATTATTCTGCGATATTGCGGTGTAGTTTTCATAAATTCATTGCAAAGGTATGAAAAGATTATTAAATGACCTACCTGTTTTGGAAAGAAAAAAAGAGTTTCGACTTTTTGTCATATTTATTCTATTTTTTTGCTTTTTTTTATTATTTTTGCAGAGATGGATTAGTGGGTCCCCAAACAGGATCAATTACTCTTCTTAAATTCTTTTTAAAACAGGTAAATATGCAAACAGAACTCTTTTTACTTATAGTATCTCTGCTGTTTTTTCTAAGCATTCTTTCGGGTAGGGCCAGTTCTCGTCTGGGAATTCCTGCTTTGTTGTTCTTTCTTGCCGTTGGAATGCTATTTGGGAGCGACGGATTCGGTATTCGATTTGAAAATATCCAATTAGCTCAAAGTATTGGAACAATTGCTCTTTGTATGATTCTCTTTTCAGGGGGGTTGGATACGCAATTGTCTGAAGTTAAGCCGGTTATGTATCAAGGGGTTTTATTGGCTACCGTGGGTGTGTTTCTGACAGCGATTCTTTCAGGTTTGCTGACCTGGTGGATCTTGAAGCTAACACTTCCTGCTGTTACTGTCTCATTAATAACAGCTTTTCTCCTGGCTTCCATTATGTCTTCAACCGATTCTGCGTCGGTCTTCTCTATTTTAAGATCGAGAGGGTTGTCTCTGAGGAATAACCTTCGTCCTTTATTGGAATTGGAAAGTGGAAGTAATGACCCAATGGCTTATGTATTGGTTATTACATTGATCGATATTATTAAGATGGGAAGTTCTCCCAATTATTGGAATGCGGGATTCATGTTACTACTTCAGTTGATACTTGGGATGCTATTGGGCTATTTCTTAGGTAAACTTGCCGTGTTTTTGATCAATAAAGTGAGGATTTATAACGACTCGCTTTATCCTATTTTGGTCTTCACTTTTGCTATTTTTATCTTTTCGGTAACTTATTTTCTCAAAGGAAATGGCTTTTTAGCTGTCTATGTGGCAGGACTTGTGATTGGAAATTCAAAATTTGTACATAAAAGAACCACCATGACCTTCTTCGATGGGCTCGCCTGGCTATTTCAGTTGACCATGTTTTTGATGTTAGGCTTGTTAGTGAATCCACATGAATTAGTTCCAATTATTATTCCGGGATTGATTATCAGCCTCTCTACTATATTTATTACAAGACCTATTACTGTTTTTCTGACATTGCTCCCTTTTAAAAAGATGCCTGTGCGGGATAAAGCCTATGTTTCCTGGGTAGGATTGCGTGGTGCAGTACCTATTATTTTTGCGATTATCCCTCTGGCAGAGAATGTTCCTCATGCCAGATTAATATTCAATATTGTATTCTTTTGTACCCTGGTATCTTTGTTGGTTCAAGGAACTTCTATCTCTGTGATGGCAAAGTGGTTAGGGGTGATTGATTATGATAGTGCAGAATCCAAAATGAAGAAAATTGATATTGATTTTGCTTCTGAATTGAAAACCGTTGCCAGTGAGGTTATGATTACCCAATCTGCTCTCAAGAATGGAACTCATCTAATGAATCTTAACCTTCCGGATCAAACGTTAGCCGTTCTCCTGAAAAGAGGTGACAACTATTGCGTTCCGACAGGAAAAACTGAACTGCAAGAGGGAGATGTTTTATTAATGATTACAGATGATAAAGAAGCACTGTTGAAAACCTACGAAAATTTAGGCGTTGAGTATAAAAAGTTAAAGTTTAATTAATTTCCCTTTACTTTTTTTACCGTTATGTAAGATAACATCATAAAAATAGATTCCTGAACTAAGGAAGCCGAGATTTAATTGTACTTCACGTTTATTTTGATCCGTGATAGTGAGTAGTTCACTTCCTTTGAGGTCATAAATTGAAATATGTGTGATATTCTGTTTTATTCCGGCAAACTTAATGATTCCTAGAGTTGGGTTGGGGTAGACTAAAATTTTTGTAGAATCCTGATCTCTGTTGGGGTCACCCGGAAGTACGGAAAACCATATTGTTTCGGTTGAATATACCTCATTATTATCAAAACAAGCCACTTCTACCTCTGCCTGCATGCTTTCCTCTATAATCCCCGATAAAACACCATCTTTAGAGATTTCAACACCCTGAATATAGGGTGGTGGCGTAAAGCGAAAATTGCGATTTGAAGCTATAGAACTACTCTCGTTATGGACAGGAGTTAGTACAAAATTGCGATCATCGCCTCTAAAAATACCGGAATAAAAACTATTACTCCCATACTCTAAATCTCCATAATAGAATTCAATTCTTCCGTCAGCGTATAGATGAAGCACAAAGGGTATTGACGAAGTCTCCTCATCCGTTTTTTGAGCAACAATAAAAAATTGACACTCTGTATCAGTTATTTTAACTTTTGATTGTACAACAACAAGAGGAGATAAAAAGGGAGCAATCTGTTTTGTAGAAAACACCTGATTTTCTTCAGATTTTAAAAAAGGCCACGGTAATAATTCCTTTCTGAAGGTTAAAAAACCATTTTGATGAAGGAAGATTTTTTTATACTTTTCACCATAGAAAGGAAATTCAAATGGTAATTCAAATTCAGCGTATTGATTTGCAGGATTAAATTCAAAAGAAGTTCCTGAAATTGCGGGAAAATCAGCTCCAAATTCTTCTATGCGGTATCGGTGTGAAAGTTCCCAACGATAAGGTGGTTTTCCGTCAACAGCATTTAATTTTTGTATAAATAGTTCTCCGGCGGTGCAAGTAACTGCCGCTTCTCGAATTGAAGGTTTGGTGTATCGGATTGCTCTGACAACGCTTAGGTAAGTAGCTTGATTGTTTTGTATCTCAACGTTATTTTCAGGGTAGCTAATCTCTTCTACATGCTCTCCGGTGTAGTCCATAAGGGAAAACTGGACTATTTCACCACTTCTTACTCCGTTTGTGTCATCTTCCTCTACAATAAGAAAGAAACGACAAGGTTGATTCGGTTGAATATAGTTCAATAAAGGGGTTACATCTAATCCGAATTCCAATGTTTTACTTTCTTCGGTGTATTCTCCTTGCATGCTGTACCATCCTCCCTGATAATTAAAAACTCCAAAAGAGATGGTTGTGTCAGGAACGGCACTGTTTGTGTCCAAAGCGACCCCGGCAGTAACCTTGATAAAACATCTTCGGCTGTACGTGATGGTTGCTTTGTAAGTGATCTGTGGAAAAACTTCATCTCTGACATCTACACCATAAACGGAATTATTCCAGATGCCACCTTGTGCAGAGGGCGTGGCTAAGAGTCTGTAGGGGACATAGGCAAAACCATTGTTCCCCCACGGTTCACCATGTGAATTGACAATCAATACACCTCCTATTTCCCAGTCTAAAACATTAATTATATTATCCCCGTTTAGATCAATATCGTTGGTGTAGAGCCCATCTCCATTGAAATCAAATCGTATGGAGTCATTATAGCCAACAATAGTTAATGCATGAGTGGGCTGGGTTCCAAATTCAGTAATGATTACTTTTCCTGCTCTCGGGGTTCCGATAGGCAAAGGACTCATTGGACAGGTTGTGGAAGCAAAAAAATTGGCACATCCACCATGTTCATCACCTCTCCCATGATGTGCAATCCAGTGTTTAAGTTTTAAAATATCTTCGGGGGTGTCTATAGGAAAAGAGATTGTATTTACAATTCGGTTTTTCATAGCATTGTAGTACTTTTCATACCCGGTCATCCATTTTGAAGAACTTCCTCCGTAAGATTCACCCCAATCAGGCGTAAAGGGTGAGCCCGCCGTTCTGATCAAATGCCAGGTATCCATAGTGCTAACTCCATGATCGTACCTGCCATCGTTGTAAAAGTTCCAGGCAAAGTGTGAAGGGATATGGTACTTTTCATAAGGCGTGTCAAACAGGACGTAATATCCACGATTTACAGCTAATTCATAGGTAAACAGGTAGGTCAATGAAGCTGCTTGAGCACAACAGTAATTTTCCTGATAAAAAACGTAGGGGAAATAGTATGTATTGGCATTGTTTACGGATTCCGGCAAGGAGTATTTATTAAGTAGCACAGAATTTGCTCCTTTATCGCTTTGTTGTGCCGGAAGCGAAAAAGGGAGAAGCAGAGAGAGTATAAAACCGTACAATAAAACTTGTTTCATTTACACTTTATTTTTTTCGTTTAAAATTTGAATAATCTGGGTCTTCATCACTTTGAGAGCCTCCTCTATGGGAAGAAAGGTGGAAACGGGAACCCCATCACGATAGACCGCAATCTTGTTTTTGCCGCTCCCAATCACACCAATATCTGCATCAGCCATCTCTCCTGGACCATTCACAACACACCCCATCACTCCAATCTTCAGATTGGGGTAGCCGGAGAAGCGCTCCTTGACAATCTGCAATACCTCTTGAATATTGTACTGGGTTCTTCCGCAGGAGGGACAAGCAATGATTTCAGTCTTAGTGAGTTTGATTCTGCAACTTTGCAAGATTGTATCTTCAAGCTGTGTTCTTTCTGATGAGCTAAAATGAGGATTATGAATTATGACGTTCTTAAAAGGAGTTTCGCTGAAATGGTAATACCCGGCAATGAGTGCTGACTCAATCCACCACTCTTCAGGATCAGTAGCTTCGCTTTTAATCGTTAAGGTTTGGTTCTCTACCTGATATTGCGAAGGATCAATACGATCCACTACACTCATCATTTTTTTGGCAAACAGAATCTCGTTTTCCGGTTCTTCAGTCAAGGAAACGCGGATGGTATCACCGATTCCTTTTAGCAATAAGGAGCCAATTCCAATGGCTGATTTCACTCTTCCTTCCATGCCGTTGGCAGCTTCAGTAACCCCTAAGTGAAGTGGGAAAATAGTGCCTCTTTCTGCCATAATTTGGTGCAGCAGGGTAGTGGCTTCCACCATGGTGTTCACATTGCTCGATTTAAGCGAGAAGATCACATCATAAAACTGATTTTCTTCGCAGATATCGATCCATTCCAGTGCCGAATGCACCATCCCTAACGCTGTGTTTCCATATTTGGAGATAATTCTGTCACATAGCGATCCGTGGTTGACCCCAACCCGGATGGCGGTGTTGTGCTTTTTACAGAGCTCAATCAAAGGGGCTGCTTTTTCGCCCATTGCCCGCAAAGAGCGGGCATATTCCTCTTCGCTGAAATCATTATTACGGACAGATTTATTATCCGTAAAATTCCCCGGATTAATTCTCACTTTATCCACAAAGGGAGCGACTGCCATCGCTACTTCGGGCAGATAATGAACATCCGCAATGATGGGAGTCGTGTAATTTTGCGCTCTTAATTCCGTGATGATACTCTGTAACGCCTCCACATCCTTCATGGCAGGAGTGGTAATGCGAACCATATCGGCGCCGGAATTGATAAGGCGGATTACCTGATTGACCGAATCGCTAATATTTCTAGTTTGCGTGCTGGTCATGGACTGGAGAGCGATGGGATGGCACCCCCCTATTTTTATATTTCCAACAAAAACAACACGACTTAAACTCATATAGGTAAATTTTAAAAATAGCTTTTAGGTTCCCGATCGCATAATTCACGGAAATCACAATATTTACAATGATCCCAGTTATCAGTTTGACAGAATGGTATGTTGGGGTCTAAAATGTTGTCTAACAGAGATTTGAGAAGTTCAGAGAACTGTTTTAAATGCTCAGATTGAAATAGAAAAGGCTCAACTTCCTTGCCGTTTATTACTTGAATGTAAACGTAAGGATCCAGATTTTGCACGAGGCGTCTAAAGGAGATAATGGCAGCTTGAGAAGACGCAGTGGGAGGCAAATCCTGATTGTGAGCGTACAGGTAGAGGTAGAAAAGAAGCTGAAATAGCTGTGAATGATTGGGATCAATGATGGTTTCATCGATCTCTTCCAGCGTCAAATTTTTTGCGTCAACATATCCGGTTTTGTAGTCTAAAATGCGCAATCTGTTATTGTAAAAGTCGATTCTGTCCGCAGTTCCCTTCAGAGTAACGGTTCCATACGAAGTTTCAAACTGATTTAAAAGCTGAACCTCATTGGCTATAATTTCGATCTCATTTTTTTCCAATTCCTCTAAAAGAAATCGAAGATAGGTTTCGATTTGACGCTCTACAATCTTTTTAACTAACACAAAACCGCCCTGTTGCAGCGCACTTTGATCCGTTTCCAGCTCAGAAATGGCTGCCTGATAGATTAAATCCTCCAATTTTGCACGATTTTCCTTGATAATCTCACGAAACTGCGCCGGGTTTTCTTTAATTTGATCCAACAGTTTCTTCAGAATGGAGTGTATAATCAAACCAACCAGATTGTTTTCGAACCCCTCATTAAGCTCATCCGGAGGAGTGATTTTGAGTACGTTAGCGAGGTAAAAATTCAAAGGACAGCGGATATAGGTCGCCAAACCGGAGGGACTATAATTGATGTTCCGCATTTTCTCCAAAATCGCCTCATCTTTTTCAACAATAATGCCGCTATCTTTACTCTTTTTAAGCGATTGATTCTGTTCAACTTGTTTAAAACTGAGCTCAACATGATGCTTCCTTTTTTCAGTTCCAAATCGGAGTTGCTTGATTAGCCGGCTCTCTTCAGCCAGCCTCACCGTAGAGTTATTGTCGTACAAAATGTACACCAAAGAAGCCCGTTGCATCAATCTGAAAAAGTGATAAGCAAAAATCGAATCTTTCTCCTGCGCAGTCGGGAATTTGAAATGATATTTGATCTCATTCAGGATAAAACCGGGGCTTTTTCCACCTTTCGGCAATACACCTTCATTGATGGAGAGAAAAATCAGGTTTTTATACTCTAACGTTCTGGTTTCCAGCAATCCGGAAATCTGCAAACCGCGATCGGGATCTCCCACAAAAGACAAGGTAATCTGGTTTACAAGGCTGTTAATCAGATAAATAACACTGTCAAAATCAAGAAGCGAATCATCAATATCAAAAGAAGCTAATAGTTGTTCAGCCTCATGCAACTTATTGATGATTAGTGTAAGTATCGTATAATCAGATAAATCAGTGTCTAATTTGGATAAAATCTCATCAAAAAAAGTGATCAGGTCTTTGATAATCTGTTTCCCTTCTAATGCTATTTTTGGTATTATGATATTAAAAAAATTGGGGGGAATGTAAATTTGTCCTTTTTGGATTATCCTTTTTTTCAATACCTCAACATCATTGTCGTTATCAAAAAGTGTCCTGATAATCAGTTGGTTCTCGAAAAAGTTGAGCAGATCTTTGTAATAAAATGGCGCTTCTCCTTCTTCATTGATCTCACGATATCGGATTCTGTTTTTGGTTAAATTGAGAAGGATAGTGAGCAATTGATAGCTGCTGGTTTTGTAGATGGGATATCCCATGGAGATATTCGCCTTGCGGGGATCGTAAGCCTGAACAAAAGGAACAAGCAGCGTTTCATCAGCGAAAATGAGTGCAGTGTTATCCAAATTGCCCTCCTCCTTTTCGATACGATTCAGCAAATCAATCGCATACTGAATCTGATTGAGTCCGCCATTTAAAGAGGATACTTCCACTTTTTTAGGAACATCAAAATAATCGTTCCGATATTGAATCTCACGAATCCTGAATTTATTCTGAATATCAATCACAGGTTTACCGTACTCCTCCTTGTAAAAAAGGTCTACATCAAAGATAAATTCACCGTTTAACTTCTGATAAAAATAGTAAAATATTTCCTGCTCCGCAGGAGAAAGGGTGTAGAATCCGGCAAACCATATCTTTTTACTCCATTTGTACTTTTGATCGAGTGGATGGTTGTCTTGATCTCCATTGCTCAACTCTTCTGCTACAGTACGATACATCAATCCTTCATAGCCCATCTTTTGCTCTTTAAGATAAGCTACAAACTGATCATAAAGCTCTCCTAATGATTTGTAAAATTCTAAATATTTTTTTTGAAAATCTGAAGAGTTCTCCTTTAAAAAGGTGAGATCCAACTCTTTATACTCATGCAGTTGGGTGTAAATAGCATTTCCATCAATGAGTTGGAGGTCCAGTTCATTGATTTCACTAAGGAAAGCGGGCGCCCAATTCAGAAAAGAGGAAAAATCACCCTTTTCAATTTCTGTTTTTCGGGCTAAATCAAAAAGATGCAGCAGTAATTCCTCTCTCGGGATTAAACGAAGTGGGGAGAGTGATTCAACAAAGTCATTCACAGTCAAAATAACAGGGAGAATCAGTCCTCTATTGGCTTGTTGAGCAATTTTTTTCTGTAAAATTCGGATCGATCTTTTATTAGGAACAATTACCAATTGTTCATGAGGTAATGCCTCTTGACAATGGAGGATTGTAGCAGCTATAGTATCCAGGAAAGATCTATTTTCTACCATAATAACCAAGGGTTTATAATCCGAAGAAAGCCATAAATCCGATGCCCATCAAACCGGTGATAATATAGGCAATACCGTTGCCTTGAAGGGGTTTGGGAATTTGAGAATATTTTAGTCTTTCATTGATTGCAGCTAAGATTACAACAGCTAAGAGCCAGCCTAACCCGGAACCAATCGCATAAGAGAAACTATGCAAAAGGGTAGGGAACTGTTTTTCTTGCATAAAGAGAGACCCTCCAAAAACTGCGCAATTCACCGCAATAAGAGGTAAGAATATCCCTAATGCATTGTATAATTTCATGGAAAATCTTTCAATAATCATCTCCAATAGTTGCACAATCGATGCGATGACAGCGATAAAAATAATCAATGACAGAAATGAAAGATCAATATGTATGAAATAGTCTGAAACCCATTGCAGCGCCCCGGAACTGAGTACATATTTGTCTAATAAATAGTTCAACGGTACCGTAATGACCATCACAAAAGTAACCGCAATACCCAATCCGAAAGCGGTTTTCACAGATTTAGATACCGCCAAATAGGAACACATGCCTAGAAAATAGGCGAAAATCATGTTCTCGATAAAAATCGATCTAATAAAAATCGAAAATGCAGAATCCATAGCTTTATTTAGGTAAATCTCCCTTAATGATATCTTCTTTGATTATATTTCCTTTAATTTTAGTTTCTTTGTTGATTCCCTCAATAATTTGAACAAAAAATCCATCAGATATACCGATTTTAACCGGTTTCTTTTCAAAATTTGATTTCCCTTTCTCTTGTTTTTCAGTTTCAACATAAACAAAAGTGGAATCATTTTGATACTCAACGCAATACTCAGGTACAGCCAACACGCTATCAGCCTTTTGAACAATGATTTCTCCATTGGCGCTATAGCCTGAACGGATGAGTGTATTCTCTTCTGTTGGATCGATAGCAGCCTTGATTTCAAAGAGGGTAGTTCCACTTTCAGTTGTGCCTTTGGGTGCAATGTATTCCAATTTGGCACTCAACTTAGCATCCTGCATCGCTCCGATGCTCAATATGACAGGATCATTAACCTTGATTTTTCCGATTTCAGTCTCATCAACTTTGCCGACAAAGATGAGGTCTTTCATATTGGCAATGGTCGCAATGGTAGTTCCGTCATTAAAGTTGTTTGACTGAATAACAGAGTTTCCCACTTTAACCGGAATATTCAATATCATTCCGTTAACCGTAGCTTTAATCAGTGTATTGCTATATTGAGCCGTTCTTTGAGAGATTCCTTTTTTGATAATCTCAAGCGATTCTTCGGCGTTTTGCAACTCTTCTTCAGCTCTTCTGTATGCGGTTAAAGCTTGTTCATACATCTCTTTTGAAACCACTTTGGATTGATATAGCGTTTCCACTCTTTCAAAGTTGGCTTTCTCCTGATCAAAAGAGATTTTAGCATTATTAACTCTCGATTCACCACTGTTTAGTTGGTTGATATCGGGAATTACTTTCACTTTGGCAATAATGTCCCCAACTTTAACCAAATCTCCCTCTTTCTTGTAAATTTCATCAATAATCCCGGAGATTTGTGGCTTGATCGCAACCTCGTTACGAGGTTCTACCTTCCCCGTAATTACAATTTTCTTCTGAATGGTTTTGACTTCAGGAGAAATGATGTTATACTTGGGTTCTTTAACTCTTGATTTATTCCACAAAAAGAAAAATGTGGAAATAATAATAATTCCAAACAGGACTAAGAGGGTGATTTTAATTATCTTTTTCATTTTTGATCTAATCAATTGGCAAATGTACTAAAAATTATTCATCTCTAATGGCGTCAATAGGCTTTATTTTGATACTGTTCATCGCAGGGAGGATACCACTCAATAAACCGGCAATAATGATTACTAAAATCGTTATTAAAGTCATTGTAAATGAGATGGTTGGATTGGCAAATCCTTCCGATGGAGGGATGACCGATTCCATTCCAACCAAGACTAACAATCCGATAAATAGTCCTACAAATCCTGCAATAAAGGTCAGTGTTAAGCTTTCAAGCATAATTTGAGTGGTGATCGATTTGGGTTTGGCTCCAAGGGCGCGTTTGATCCCAATTTCGTGCGTTCGTTCCTTTACGGAGACCAGCATAATGTTGCTAATCCCGATCACTCCGGCTAAAAGGGTTCCAATTCCCACAATCCAGATCAGAATATTGATTCCCACAAAAAGATAGTGAAACATAAGAAAAACTTCCTGAATATTAAACGATCCCACTGCTTTTTCATCATCCGGTGCGATTTTATATTTTACTTTTAGAATTGACTCGACCCTTTTTTCGATGCTTTGTATTTTGGTCTTGGGTCCAACCTCAATAGCGATCATGTCGAGTGTATTTCCGTGATTATACAACTGTTGCGCAGTAGTAGAAGGGATCGTGATGGTGCTTCCACCATCTCCTCCTATGTTGACATGTCCAGAAGGCTTGACTACCCCAATAATAGCGTAGTAGATTCCTCCTACGGAGATTGATTTGCCCACAGGATCTGTTCCGGGATCAAAAAGTTGGTCGTAAACCTGATCTCCAATCACACATACTTTTCTTTTTTCCTGTACATCCCAATAGTTAATCACTCTGCCATAGAGAACTTTTCTTCCTTCAATTTTGTTATAATTTTCATCCTCTCCCTTGACAAAAAACTCTCCTGACCTTTCTTTGTAAGTTGTTTTTTTATTAAAACCCGCAAAGAGAATACCCGATATGTTTTTGATTTCAGGGATCTCAGATTTGAGAAGGGTTATATCTTCATTGGATAGTTCCCAGGAACGACCGGGATTGAATCCTTTGTATGGTTTGGAGGTTCGGTCTGCAAAAATGAACATGGAGTTGGTGGCAACATCTCCTACGTTTTGAGATAATCCGGTTTCAAACCCTTTACCTATTCCCAATAAAATGACAAACATAAACATACCCCACGCTACGCCGAAAGCCGTAATCAAACTCCGGGTTTTATTGCGGGTTATGGTTTGCCAGATTTCTTGAAATAGATTAAAATCAAACATAGGGTAAGTTCTTATTATTCACTATTCATATCTCAATGCTTCAATCGGTTTTATTTTTACTGCATTTTTAGCCGGAAAATAACTGGCAATAACACCCGCTAAAATCATGACTAAGGTTGCAGAAATAGCAATTTTAAGGTCAACGGTTGGATTGGAGAAAATGGAAAACTCTCCCGATCTTCCCATCTGATTCATTACCATAACTTTGTTGACCAATTCTGTGACAAGGATTCCCATAAACATCCCAACATATCCGAACAGAGTCGTAATCACTACGGTTTCCATGATGATTTGTCTGAGAATCAACGCCGGCTTGGCCCCAATCGCTTTTTGGATTCCAAACTCCTTGGTTCTTTCCCGAACGGTAATCAACATAATGTTTCCAACTCCCACGACTCCGGCAACCAATGTACCTAAGCCGACAATCCAGATAAAAATGGTAATAGCTCTGAAAATACGCATGGTTTGGATATAATCTTCCAGCATATTCCAGATAAAAACAGCATAGTGATCGTTGGGATCAAAGTTGTGTTTGTGTGACAACAGTTGCAATACTTCCTTGTTAAACTGTTCATTTTCTTCCCTGGTTTCCAGGTCTTTAACAGTAAGCATAAACTCTTGCACCTCTTGTGATGGATTGTACAGGGCAGTCAGGGTAGAGTAGGGGGCATAAGCCAGATTTTCCCACCGGGAAACATTGGAGTGAACACCCACAACCTGATATACAATATGGTCAATAATAATCTCTTTTCCAATCGGATCTTCTCCCTGAAACAGAACCGATGCATCGTTGCTGGAGATCACTATCGCTTTTCTTTTTTCCTGATTATCTATTTGGTTGATAAATCTCCCCTGATCTATTTTGATCTTATCAAAATCTTGAAGTTCGGGGATGGCACCCTTTACGGTTGCGGAAGAGCTCTCTTTTAGGTATTTCATCTCCCTGCTGTGCATCTTAAAAACCGGGATGATGGTTTCGATGTGAGGCAGTGCAGTAGCCAACAGGACTGAGTCTGAGGGTTGAAATTTGATGAAGCGGTTTTTGGCGTATCCTTTATAGGGAAGTGAGGTATGACCGCCCCAGAGCGTTACTTTATTCACAGTCCGATCTCCGAAATTGGAGGTTACCCCGTTTTTTAATCCGTTTCCTGCTGCCAGTAAAACGATTAAGATAAAAATTCCCCAGGCAATGGCAAAACCGGTAAGGAAAGTCCGTAACTTATTCCTTTTAAGAGTGGTCCATATTTCAGAGAAGAGTTGTCGCATGCTATGATTCTATAAGACCATCTTTAATGTTGATTATCCGACCGGTTTGATCCGCAATACTCCGTTCGTGAGTCACAATCACGACGGTAATTCCCGTTTGATTCACTTCTCTCAGCAATTGGATCACCTCTTCAGAGGTTTGGCTGTCCAATGCTCCGGTGGGTTCGTCAGCCAGAATCACTTTGGGTTTGGTGATTAATGCACGGGCAATCGCGATTCTCTGTTTTTGTCCCCCGCTCAACTCATTGGGAAAGTGCGTCGCCCAATCTTTAAGCCCCATTCTGTCTAAGTATTCTAGAGCGATAAGGTTTCTCTGTTTTCTTGAAACATTGCGGTAATAGAGAGGCAATGCTACATTTTCCAATGCCGTTTTATAGGAGATGAGGTTAAAATTCTGGAAAACAAAGCCGATATATTGGTTCCGAAGTTCGGCAGCCCGGGTTTCATTCAATCCCTGCATCAACATATTATCCAGGTAGTAGCTTCCCTGATCATAATTATCCAAAAGACCAATAATATTGAGCAAGGTTGACTTTCCTGACCCGGATGCTCCCATAATGGAAACAATCTCACCCTCATGGATATGCAGGTCTATTCCTTTCAAAACATGAAGGGGGGCAGCACTGAAGTACGTTTTGTGTATGTTGGTTAATCTAATCACGGTTGGGCTTCAAATTGGTTGATTTTATCACGATATTCCTCACTGACAGGGAGGGTTTCCAGAGAGTTTCTGTCTATCCTCACTACCACGGACTCTGACTTGGTTTTGATTCTTTTTGATTGCGTGTCCACAATGAGCTGTGCCAATCTGATACTTTTCGTTCCGATAGAGGTTACTCTGGTGTAACACGCGATAGTGTCACTGTACAAAATGGGCTCCACGAAGTCGAGGGACACATGTACTAAAACGAGATCCAGCGTGCTCCAATCCACCGGTCGACCGGTTATTTTTTCTATGTATGAAGTACGTCCCTGATCCAGATAGTTGGCTTGGATGCCGTTATTGACGTGATTGAACGAATCCAGATCATTCATGCGAATCTGGATAGGAGTAGAAACTTTAAAATCGAGTAGGTTCATAATCAAATTTTAGCTCACAAAAGTACATAAAAAAAAGTACATATGTCGGTAAAATTCCGGACACATGTACTTTTTTAATATAGGATAAAATCAGATGCTAATTATAGAGCATTGATCTTTTTCATTAACCCTGATTTAAGGTTAGCGGCTTTATTTTTGTGGATAACGCCCTTTTTAGAAAGCTTGTCAATCAAGGAGGTTACCTTAGGAAGCTTCGCTAAAGCTTCAGTTTTGTCTGTAGTTAATCTAACATCTTTCAACGCATTACGCATAGTTCTCGCGTAATATCTGTTTTGCAATCTTTTGCGATCATTAGCTCTGATTCTTTTTTTTGCTGACTTGTGATTTGCCATTACTTAAAAAAATTTTTATCTCTTTATTAATGAATATATTTCCTATAAAATTCGGGCTGCAAAAGTACAAAAAAATATGATACAAAACTCAAATATCTGATTTTTTCTTAAAAAAGATCA
>JAKPTX010000005.1 GCA_029570835.1 Bacteroidota bacterium | reverse complement strand
GAGGAAATTAAAGGTAATGGAGCACAGGATTCTGAAGGAAGTGCCAAGGTCACTGGTGGGCCTCCCGGACTTCAAATCCGGTGTGGGGCGCTAGAACCGTCCCAGGTGGGTTCGATTCCCATGCACTTCCGCCAATTTATTAGCAAATTTCGATTTTTATCGAATAAAATTCTTTAACCTGCCTTTAACTTTCTTTAACCTTCCGACGTTAGCATCTCTCGCTTCATATACATTCCTACATGAAATTAATTCCTATTTTTTATTGACAAATTGAAATCGTGGGAGTAGTGTTAGCTAACTTTTTATAATCACAAGATGCAAGTTAGAAAAGTTGCGCCTACCTCTTTTAATCAAAAAACGAGGAGGATTCAATGTTTACACATAAACGTACTCTTTTCTGCTTCATGAGGTTAAATAAACCATTCACGTTCACAAACAAAAAAAAATTCTTAATTCTCCTGCCATTCATTCTAATGTTTTGTTTCATAGGATGTACACCCACGCACAAATGGAAAAATCAATATCACAATGATGAGTCTCAACTTAACCGTGACCGTGCAGAATGCGACATGTTCGCGCAGGAAATAGCATCATCAAGATCGCAGGCATTCAAACGGCAACAATATGCTAACGCAAATCAGGCGTTGGTTGCTGGCGTACTTGAAGGAGTCACACAGGGATTAACCCAAGCTCTTGAATTTAATAACTGCATGAAAGCAAGAGGTTATTATCGAGAAAAAATTACTAATGAGACGCAAATTGCTAATCCCAATATGATACAAACACCACAGTATTTGCAAACACAAACAACAGATTCTTCAGAGACCACAGGTAAAATTGCATCCAAGGCTGAAGCAAGTGAAACCTCTACTACAAAAGGTACAGAGGAACTTAATCAAAACGAGCTTCGCACAATTCCAGCTTCACAAAACGCCATCGAACCCAATGTCAATGATTCACAATGTGAATTAGCCTGTAAGAGACTTGAACAAAAGGGTCAGCTTAAACAAGGAGTGACAATTGACGATTGCATTAAGCAAACCTGTGACAGCCAGGTAGCTATCACCAATGAAACACCCTCGAAAGAAGAAACAGTTATTCAAACAACACAGACAATTGAGGAGAGACTTGAATCTTTAAAAAAATTGCAAAAGAAAGGGCTGATAACCAAAAAAGAGTACCAGAAAAAAAGAAAAGAATTAATAGACGGTATTTGATCATTTTAAACCCGATGATTTATACGTTTAAGCATGAACATTTTTAGGGTGTATGATTTCCGCATCCGTAATCTATTGAAATCTCGGGAGGGACTCTTATGGCAAAGATTGAACTTTACGACAACGATGGCCACTATTACTACGGCAAACTCAAGGATGGTGGAAAAATCGACATCTACGATCCACAAAATAACTATTGGTACGGGAAACTGAAGGACAATGGTAAAATCGATCTCTACGACCATCAAAATCGCTACTATTATGGGAAGATTAAGGATGGTGGAAAGATTGAGCTTTACGATGATAAGGGCAATCATTACTACGGCAAGCTTAAAGAGTAGGGGGATGTTGGATTTTACAAAGCTCTTGCCGGTCAATAATAACGATCTTATTGATCTCAATGATTTTTTATTGACAAATCAGAAAATAAGGAAGAAAGTTTCCAAAGTTTTCAACACCATATTTATTTAAACAACGTCATAACGCTATTTAGGAGGCATCATGAAACAAAAACGGTTTGTCTGTTTTGTCGCGTCTTTTCTTTTGTGTATGATCCTTATCGGATGCGCCCCGTCGGCAAGTACGATTGTTAGTCTTAGCAGGGAACGATACAGTCCAAACATAAATCATGAAAATTACACAAACTATAAGGGCAAAGTCATTCTACTAGCTTCCATTATCGATAAGTCAGGCACACCGAATCTGGCGTATTACAGTCCGGACAGGACAGTTGGATATCAGTTGTTTTACACTTCATCGGCAACCATCAATCAACCCGTAGTTTCTTTCTTCTGGTATGCTCTGCAGAAAGGTTTTGAACGGGCAGGGATCGTTATTACACCCGGTGATCCAATATACGACGCTGAGATGACCCTCATATTACGTTCAGTATCCGACAGAGAGATCGTTTTCGATGTTCTTTTCACAAAGATGGGTAAACGTTTGTACAAGCACACTTATTCTGTAAAATCGCATGGTGCCCCGACCAATGACGTGGCTGTTTTGGAAAAACGTGCATATGAAATGATTGACGGGATGGTGCTATCCATATTGGAGGATCCTGATTTCAAGAAAATAGCTTCTTAAAGCAGTTTTTCACAAAAGCAAATTGTAGTGGCTGTCCATGTTTCTCAGAGTACCATGTAAATGCATATTTTTTATACACGGAGGGTTTTTTGCATGAAAAGATTGGCTGCAATATTTTCGAGTATTCTGATTTTACTGCTTGTTGGTTGTGCTTCAGTTCCGCTGGCACCTATGGATAGAGATTTAAAAGCAAAAGCCTTTTTAACAACCCCTGACAAGGCGTCCTTGTATATTTATCGCAATGAATCTTTTGGTTCAGCAATACCGATGACAGTTGCTATAAATGGTAAAACATTAGGACAAACTGCTGCCAAAACATATTTTTATCTAACTCTCCCGCCTGGTCAGTATAATGTTGAATCCCATGCGGAGAATCTTATCAATCTTCTTTTAACTATGGAGTCTGGGAAAAACTATTTTGTGTGGCAGGAAGTAAAAATGGGAATGAATATTGCGCGATGTTTTTTGCAGCAAGTTGATGATACTACTGGACGCGCTGGTGTAATGGAATCAGAAATGATTGCAACATCAGTTTCAGGCAATGATTTAATGCCACTCGACGCGCCAATAGCTAAAAACGACTCAATAAGCAAAAAGTTACGAGAGTTACGTGATTTACGAAAGGATGGGATTATCACCGAAGATGACTTTCAACAAAAGAAACAGCAGCTTTTGGAAAAACTTTAATAAACTGCTCATTTAATTAGTTGTAAGAGGACGGACTTTACTTGACAGTTAGATAGGAAGGATGATCAGTAAACTCCCGGATTGTTTTGCGGCAATTACACAAAAGGGGATTTTACCAAACAAAACAAAATCAAAAGATCAATTTACGTTTACCTTTTCAAATATCCATTCTGTCCAAGTACAATGTAGCACTGGAAGGTGATGAATGGGAAACAGGATATTTAGCTTTTGTATATTGAGACTAATGGTTTTGATAGCTTCTTTATTATTTATATCATGTGCGGTTAATAAAGATGTAACCCCACTAATTAATGATAATCTCCGTACAACTTCGCCTTATTTCGCTTACGGAACAAAACCAATTAATTTAAAAATTCAATCTAAATGTGTTCAAGCTCCAAGTGTTAGAATTCGTAACATTGAAAATAGAATGGAGAATTATACAATATTTAAAAGCCCTAACCAGACCTTCTACATAATTCCTTCAGAATTGATGAACGTTGCAGCCAATTATTTAAAAGAAGCATATAGAAAATGTAGAGTTGAAGATGGCAACAATCATGATAAATTTATAGATATTTCAATGAAAATGGCTTACGCATCACATAGTATATGGAGCAGGGGGGCAACTATTGAGATAAATGTAAGCATACCTGAAATTGGTTATGAAGAATTTTATCATGCGGAGGATTGGACGGGAAAAGATCATGGTGCTGCAGTTGCCTATGTTATTCACGATGCTTTATGGCAAATTATAAATGATCCGAATGTACAAGATTATATATTGTGCAGGGAGGATATAAATTATCTGAAAGCCAAAAACGATAAAGTCAGAAATATTACTGAAGCCAACAAAAATACAGTGAAAAGTTCAGGTGGCAAAATCAAAGTCGTTGCTGGAACCTATGGGCAGAATTGTGGTGTTTCTAAAGGAAATAAAACAGAGCATTTGGCAAACGAATGCAATGGCAAAACAAAATGTGAATATGTAGTAAAGACATTCGTTATAGGTGATCCGTATTTTGGATGTGCTAAAAACTATATAGCCGAGTGGAAGTGCGGTGCTGACCAAACTCTTCACACATCAATGATCCCACCAGAAGCAGGTTGGTCAAGTACAATAACTCTTTCATGTGAATGAGTAAAATTAACAGACACGGTAAAGGGTAATACGGGCGTTTAATTTATGATTCTCTCTTTCCTTCCATCAATCTGATGCAAAACGTTACTTCACCCCCTCTTTAAACGCCCTTGCTGGCTTAAATTTCGGTAGAACCCTAGCCGGTATCCTGATTGCTTCCCCAGTTTTAGGATTTCTGCCTTTTCTTGCTTTTCGTTTAACAATACTGAAAGTTCCAAAACCTGAAAGAAAAACCTCCTCTCTTTTCTTTAATGTCTTTTTTATCAAATTCAACATAATCTCCACCGCCATTACCGATTCCTTTTTCGTACTGGTAAACTTTGCCAACTCATTGACCAAG
>JAKPTX010000001.1 GCA_029570835.1 Bacteroidota bacterium | reverse complement strand
CAAGGCTTCAATATGCTGAACCAGTAATTCAGTTTCCAGTGAATCCGGATGATCAAAGTTGACATCTGCTCGCTGATTTGGCGGCAAGCCTGTTAATTCCCGATAATACGCGTCATGAGGAAGATAGACAATGCGGTGAGCACCAACCCTGTTTAATACAACATTGGCAACCGTGGTTTTACCCGACCCCGAACCACCTGCAATACCAATCACAATGGGCGACTTGTTACTTTGCATGGCACGATTATAGCATAAGGGATGTTTCAGGAGATAAAAAAGACAGGCTATCCGCATGACAGCCTGTTCTTGATAAAAGAGCCACCGATGGGATTCGAACCCATGACCTGGCGTTTACGAAACGTCTGCTCTGCCAGCTGAGCTAAGGTGGCGCGATAAAGCTCCAAATATGACGGTCACCTAAAATATACCCAGCACATGTGGTGACTCTATGGAGAAAAATCATGAGAATCGTGAAACAAGACTTGACGTTTTTTCCAGACCTGGCACAGGTGATAGATGGCTCGGTAGGATATACCACAAATACCTTTCTAGTTAATGCTAGAAGCCGGGGATTATCCCCTAACACTATCAGAGATTATTCAAATGAAATCAAGACATTGATAATATTCCTCAATCAGCAGGGGGTGTTGATGATTGAGGAACTGACGCCTGACATCATACGATAATATTTGTTACATCTAGAGCAAACGAGAAATCCCGGTGGTAGATTTGCTGCATACAGAGTGTTGCGTACATGGATGGTTTGGCGGGAAAGGGAAACTGACCTTGATTACAGTGCACCCATTCGGAAAGTAAAACCTCCACGGGTCAACAACCAACCGTTGCCTGGAGTCAACATTACTACCATCCAGAAACTAATCGATGCATGCAAGGGAACCAATATGCACCATGACAGAGCAATTTTTTAATTTCTAGCTGATACGGGTGTTAGTGACTCTGAGTTGAGTAACATTTGTTTGAAAGATACTGAATTATTAGCCAGCAAGGTAACTAATAAATCTTTATAGTCTAGCCAGAAATAAATATTTGTGGCTATTTCATACAGTTGAACACCCTCACCATCTTTACCTATCACTTGTAAGGAATTAATAATCTTGTCGTCAAAACTAGTCCAACTTTTTTGTTTCTCTTCCAAACTAATGTCAACGTACAATTCGTTCTTAAAAAGCTCGTTGAGTTCAATTAGGTTAAATCCTTTTACGTACATAATATATTCATCGGAAGAAGAGAACCGATTTTTATTGTTGGGAATCTCAATCAAAATAAATCTACCTGTCTATAAAATACTTGGATATAACATTGAAATGGAACAAAAATATATCATTAAACTATTCACCGAATGTGCTGGCTTAGAACATCCATAAACCTCTGATTTTACTGCTCGAATACATGGTTCACATTCAACAACCCCGAGGTCATTATGGAGTGATTTCTGTTCACATTCCCGAGCCATGTTTTACTCGGTGCGTTGATTTTGTAATGTATAAAAGTGGCATTACGTAATAGTGTGATAGCATTTCGTTCGATAAGACCCTGCATACTATCAGGTCTGGGCGAGACGTTTTCCTCTTTACACAAGGCAACCGTCAGTTATCTTACTCAGAAAAATAGTTTTTACTATTTATTCCAATATAGTTTATATCAGATTTGTTATATACTTTAAATACGGTGATTAAGATATAGGAGGTGAATAATTCATGGCTGATATTACTCGTAAGCGAACAGGTGAGTTCTTACAGATAATATTCAAACTTTTATGGGATAAACCTGATGGATTGCCAGCGAAAGAAATTTTGGACTCTATACCAAGTTCGATTCACCTTACCGATTATGAGAAGGGTTTCTACCCCTCCACACCAAACTCCCCGCGTTTTGAAAAAATTGTACGATTTGCTACGATTGATTTAGTTAAGGCTGGTTGGTTGGTTAAAAATAAAGGACGGTGGTATATCACAGAAGAAGGTCGGCAAGCTTATAACAAATATAAGGACCCGGAAATATTTTATAAGGAAGCAGTTCGTTTATATCATGAATGGAAACGAACTCATTCAATACAAAATGGTATTGAAACAGGCGGGGGAGCAGTTGAACCGATATCATTAACACTCGAAGAGGCAGAAGAGAAAGCATGGGAACAGATACAAATATTTCTTAAAAATATGAAGCCATATGAGTTTCAAGAATTGGTTGCTGATTTACTTCGAGCGATGGATTATCACGTCTCTTGGGTAGCTCCACCTGGGAAGGATAGGGGCATTGACATCATAGCCTACAACGACCCACTAGGGGCTAGTGTGCCAAGAATAAAAGTACAAGTAAAACACAGGGACCAATCTACCTCTGTTGAAGGCTTACGGGCTTTCATGTCTGTGCTTGGCACCGATGATGTAGGACTATTCGTATCAACGGGTGGTTTTACAAGTGACGCAAGAGAAGAAGCTCGAACCCAAGAACGAAGGAAGGTAACTTTGCTAGATTTAGAGAACCTCTTTGACTTATGGGTAGAGCATTATGACAAACTAACACAAGAAGCCAGGCAACGGTTGCCACTAAAGCCTATTCATTTCCTTGCGCCAATCGAATGAATACTAAAGCTGCAGATTAGAGGATTGGTATCTAATCGCTTGCAACCTATTAATCAATCCAAAATATGGCTAACCTACTGAATAATTAGAGAGACTCAATGTTTTTATGTCTGAAAAAAAATATAAGAGGTATCCGATGCCAGAGACTTTATTGGGTCATTTAGTAACTCGATTTAGTAATAGTCCAGAAAACCTAGCAACTGAGTCTTTAACATTTCTTTTGAACCATTCCAAAAGCGCTCAAACGGCATTTATAAAATACATTTCACATCTGACAACACTCTTTCCTGAGGATTTAATATTTGAGACACAAAATCGAAGTCAAGAAGATATTTCGATTCCAGATTTTGTTGGGATAGATATCACTGGTAAACCACTAGTATTAGGAGAAGCAAAATTTTGGGCTGGTCTCACTGAAAATCAACCTGTAACATATATTGAGAGAATGATTCAAACTAAAGGAATCATGGTTCTGTTCCTTTCACCAGCCAAACGATTTCCTACTTTGTGGCCAGAGTTATTAAGACGTTGTCAAAATGCAGGATTAAGATCCACGGTTCAACAAGAGAAATCAAATATGAATATAGCTTTGATTGATGAAAATCAATTTCTGGTGCTAATTAGCTGGACATCTCTTTTGGATTACATTCGACAATCTCTTGAATTTGCAGGTGATAGAGAAATGTTGGGAAATCTTATTCAACTTCAAGGACTTTGCGAACACATGGACACTTCTGTTTTTCTACCTGTCCAATCAGAAGAATTGACTTCTAATATTGGCGCAAGATTAATTCAATACTGTGATATTGTAGATGAAGTAATTGATGGTCTAGCGTCAGAAAATGAAATCTCGCTTCAAGGTTTACGTGCTACTCCCGTTAGAACCGGATATAAACGATATTTTACACACAATAAAAGGGGGTGTTGGTTTGAATTTAATCCCATTTTATGGAATAAGTATCAAGCAACTCCCCTTTGGTTGGGAATCAAATCCGATAAGTGGGAATATGACCCAGTCGCTAGAAAGAATTTAACTAGTTTGGAGATGGAGATTCCGAAAAAGTTGTTTATCGAAGAAAAGGCTATCAGCATTCCCGTGTTCATTCAAACAAATACAGAAAAGATGGAGGTTATAAATAACATCAAATCTCAGATAATGGCGGTTTTCAAATTACTTGTAGATGAAACTTAAAGGTGTATACATAGAAGAAAGAGATGGTCTGTTCACAGCTAGCTTAAGATAATATAGACTTTACGTTTTCTTAAATGGTTATTAAACTACTTTATCATCCATAAAATGAACCACCATATACGCTATTGTAATAAGGTTAACTGTCGTATATATGGGTAAATCTTCCAGAGCCACCGATGGGATTCGAACCCATGACCTGGCGTTTACGAAACGTCTGCTCTGCCAGCTGAGCTACGGTGGCGCGGCGTAGATTATACCAGCACCTGTTTGAAAACGACAAGGGAAACCAGTTTACGTGATATAACAAGGTTTCCGCTGAGTTACAGTGAAACCTGCAGGTAAATTTTCAATGCAATCATTAAAAATATGCACAGACTCAAAGCACCACCTGCGCGCTGGACCCTGCTTT
>JAKPTX010000054.1 GCA_029570835.1 Bacteroidota bacterium | reverse complement strand
ATGGCGGGTCAATTAGGATTGTGCGATCCTTTTGAAACAAGCACGGTCCATGATCAACAGGAGGATCAGGCACGGTCAAGATGATCTAATGAAATGGAGGGGGATTCGTTGTCAGATTGAAGAAAATATTATATGATTAGGGGCGAACATATTTTTCATATTCCTCACTGAAATCCTTGAAAAGCAAAACCACATGTCCAACTTTCCGGCCTGGTTTAACAGAGCGTACAAACGATGGAGCCGATCCCAGGCGGGTGAGGAAGATTTCATAGCCTTTTGTGATCTATTAGGCTATCCACCTTTCAAAGTATTAGGTTGGATGCATGGTGAGTTTTTACCTGAAGGACCAGAGGTGTTAAGTATTGCCGGAATTTTCGGAACTGATGTTTACGAAGTATTAGATCTTCCGAAACCTGAACCTCAATTACTAGAAATCTACAAATCCTTCGCACATCTCACTGGTGAGAACCGGGGAAAAATTGCGCATGCACTCTGGGAAGCTCAAATAGAAATGAGTAAAAAAGGTGTTAAAGCTGCTTCAGAGGAAGCTAAATCTATTCTTTCGGAAGCTTTTAAGAAATGGGGAATTGATAAGCCCAACAGCTAGAAACGTACAACGAAATCTCATTGCGTGAGAAAAAACCAGCATTAATTTTCGCTGGTTATTTTTTTTAATTACCTGGTAACGAATTATGTAACCATCGTTTTTTGAAGGAATTCTCCAATGAGTATTACCCCCCCCCATTTTATTATTACTCTTATCTAATAATCTTGAGTAAAGATTGCGAAATTCTGACTAGTCAGTTAATTTGATTGACAAAATTTTCAGGCTGGTATAAGATGATAACGATCCCCCAACTCATTGGCTGAGGCGGAAATGACCGAAAAAATTTCAAACCGTTTTCGTATCCTGCTAGCGCAAAAAGCTACTCGTGAGCAACGAAATATCGCCCTGAAAGAAGTGGCTAGAGAAACTGGTATCGCTTGGTCTACACTAAACGCCTGGGCTAATAATCAAGTAACCCGTTATGATGCTCCTGTTATTAAAGCTTTATGCGAGTATTTTTCTTGCCAAGTCGGCGATTTAATCATTTTTGAACATGAAGAGTGAATGAACATATGACTTATTCTAGTCGCTTAATCAAAGCAACAGCTCTTTTACCAGATACCAAAGCTTTAATGGCATCTTGGGATTTATCAGTAGACGTAAATACAAATTTAAATAATGCTCGTCAAAATAATATCTTTGGCAAGGCTTCACGCTCTCGCGTAGAAGATATCCTTCGTATTTTTAAACTGCGGTATTTTAAAGATCCGCAAATTGGAAATGCATTGGTGACGTTGGTTCAGGCCAGGGTTCCGACCAAATGGATTGACTCCCTTTTTTATTATTATTCTGCGCAAAACGACGAGACATTAAGAGATATTGTTCTTGAGGTTGTCAATCCCCGCCGGCAAGCCGGCTTCTCAGATATACACCTGGATCATGTTATTAGAAAGCTAAGAGATTGGTCTTCAGAGGGCAAAACAACCACTGCATGGGGAGAAGACACTCTCTTGCATGTCGCTCAACATGCGTTAGCCAGCCTACGTGATTTTGGAATCCTCGAAGGGGCTACCCAAAAATATCTGACCCCTGTGATGCTCCCTATTGAGCCCTTTACTTTCATCGCTTTTGATCTATTGAAAAAGAACGGATCTGGAGATCGTGTTTTACATTCACCAGAGTGGGGATTATTTTATTTAAAACCAAATGATGTAGAAGAACACCTGATTGAAGCCCACCAACAAAGGCTATGTGAGTATTTTGCTGCTGGAGCAGTAATCCGGTTGGAATTTCCATTTCAGGATTTTATGGAGTTGACCAATGCCATCATTGAAAGATCTCGTTCGTAATCTGGAAACCGACCTGCGTTCTCGTCCACCACGTCATTATATTTATAATGATCTGCCTTTTGCTGTCTTTTGTTATCCACCACAGCAGGAATGGGAAATGCGTCGTGAAATGCAGCTTCTCAAAACCCGCCTTGAGAAAGATAAACACTGGCAAGTGACTTTAATCTCATTAGCAGAGCTAGTTTGGCAATCAATAGATGAGACTGAGGGAATGAATGCCATAACTGCTCTTGAAAGAAGCAGTGGGTTCCCAACCGCTCAATCGCAAGTTTACGAGTATCTTTCTGATCCTGATTGGCGCCCTTTGCCTGATTTATTAGCTGAACGTCTTAACCATTTGGATCCAAAAAAAGACCTGGTGTTTCTCTG